>NZ_FMXB01000009.1 GCF_900103415.1 Methanobrevibacter millerae | reverse complement strand
AACCATGTCAACAGACTGGGTTACATATCCTCCTTGAGGATTGATTGAATACTTTTCATCACAATAAACAGTCCCTACAACAGTATTAAATGTATTTCCATTACCACTTCCAGAATTTATTTTAACATATTGTATTGCATTAAAATAGTAAATTTGGGTAATATATGATTGAACAATATTTAAACTGCTAATAACAGCCATGTTAGGGCCATATACAGCAATATTATTAATACTTTTAACATTAGTAACTGATCCTTGCATTACATATATACCTCCACCATATGTAGCAGAGTTATTTTCTACAATAGAATTTGAAATGGAACCATAGTTTATATTTGCTCCACCACCATATCCATAAGCAGTGTTATTAACGATAATACAATTATCGATTGAAGTGGTACCATCCATAGCCTGCTCTACAATAGCTCCACCACCATAATATGCAAGGTTATTGATGAAAGTTGATTTTGAAATTTTACTGCCTGAGCCTGAAATAACAGCACCACCACCAATATAAGCAGTGTTGTTAATGAAAGTTAAATTATAACCATGGAAATTTGTATTAGGTTGCATTTGATGGACAAATAAAGCACCACCATATGCAGCGGTATTATTAATAAATGTAGTATTTCTGATAATACCGTTTTTTCCTATCCAATTAACGGCTCCTCCACCGTAGTCATTAACTTTATTGGATATGAATCTGGAATTTTCTATAATTCCGTTATGGCCTGCCCAAGTTACAGCACCACCATACGCATCATTTTCTGAATATCCATTAACGATATTCAAATCTTTTAATGTAACGCCATTTGAACTAATTTTAAAAATTTTTGCTTGGTTCATACCATCAATTGTATAATTGTTACCATTAATAATAATTGATTTTGAAATAACTATACCTGTCTTAACATCTCCAGGCTGATATCTATAATTTTTATCTAGATTTATTGTTCCAGATCCACTATTAATCAATAATTGTAATTCGTTAAATGATCCCTCTCCAGCTGAAAGAACATCATCATTTTCAGCAGCAGCTGAAAGAACTTCATCATTCAACTCTTCATTTTCTTGCATCGATATGCTTAAAACTTCGTCTTCAAAAATAATATTCTCCCCAACACCTAAAACATCGAAAGATGAATCAAATGTTGATTCGGAAATATTTCCGCTGGCGCTAACTACTCCTAAAGTAGCTGATAAAAATACCAGCAATAATAATATGTATAAAATCGATTTGCCTTTCATAATTACACCTTTTTAATTAAAATCCCCTCAACAATATATCACCTGATATGTGAAATTTTTTGATTTTTAGATTTTACCTCTCATTGAATTAAATTGAAAATAATTGGGAAAAAAAGCTTGATGAATATTGATAAATTGGATGGAAATTGAATAAGAAGTTATAAAAAAAGATTTTGGGATAAAAATAATGGTTAAATCGCTTCCTACAATTGAATTATCAATACAGTAAGCGTAATTACCGTTAGTTTTATTACTACAAATGATAATTTTTTCACTTATTTCATGATATAAATGCTCATTAGGAGTGAAAATTAAAATACCGTGATTCAGCAAGTGCAAATCCTTAAATTCTACAAATTTGAAAACATTGTCGCTGAAATCAACAGGTTCAACAACATTATGTTCCATCATAATGTCCATTAAAAGGAAAGCATCAAAATTATAGATATATGAAAAATTATTGCCGACAGCCGTATCATTTGAAGTTGAATCCAAAATTATATCTTCACTATACGTTTCATTTAAAATACAGATCAAAGATTTTTCCAAAATACCTTCATCCACATGATTTGAATATTCAGCATTATTATAATTTGCCTGCGGGAGGTCGCAGGAAGGCTCGAAATACTCGATTACAGCTTCATCTTCATTATAATTATCCTGAAAAACAATGCTACTTTCATCGATTTGAATGTCTTCATGTGTAGGTACTTCTTCAAAAACATGATTTATTTCGACTTCACCGGATTGCTGATCCATGCCGACATAGGCATCGCTGACATCTTCGACGATAACAACTTCATTAACTGAAACTGCTTCATCAACTGAAACTGCTTCTCCAGCTGACACTGTCGAAAGTGAAAGCAATAATATTGCCAAAAGCATTAAGAATTTAGTAATTCCGTTTTTTGAAGTCTTCATAATAATCACATTTTACAAAATCGTTTTTCCCTCATGCTATTCATTATTGAATGTACAAAAAGTGCCAATAAATCATAGTATTAATTACATTGTCAGTCATCATATATAAACTATACAGTTTTACATGAAAAATTGCAAAAAATATCCAGTTTGATATCTATTAGATACAATTTTATCGTACTGTATAGTAATTTTAAAAAATATTGACAATATCCAATTATAACAAAGTTATACTGACACGGTTCAAATATAACAATGTTAAGGTGGAAAGGATACTAAAAAATAGATTGAAAAAATCTATTGTAAATGGAAAAAACCGCATCCGAAAAGGCCAAAAAAACTAAAACCAAAAAAAACGAAAGAAGCGTTTTTAAGAGGATTTTTCAAAAAAAATTAAATGTCTCAAATAATTATGTTAATTTATTCAAGAGTATAAATTAATTAATTATATTAATTAAAGTTAATTATAGCTATTATATTAAATTAACATAATATTCATTGATATTATTAATTATTAATTGTTTAAATCAATTTAATCAATATCAAGATATAACTCTGTTAAAATTTCACAATCCTTTTACAATAAACGATTAATATATAATTTATAAAGCAATCTCATGAAAAACAAGTAAATTTATAAATATATGTAAATAATGCTTCTCATATTATTATATTATTCATTAATTATAATATAAATTAAAGGATTTATCCAATATATAAAATATATATGCAGACTGTATATTTCAAGAATCCTAATGATTAAATCATAAATTCAACACTTTATCGAATAGTTTATACCGGAAAAATTACTCCTATATATTAATTATACAATAAATATGATTAAATATAACAAAAATACAATATTATTACTATGACAACATTGGAGAAGATGAAAATATTAACCGATTCGGCACAATATGATTTATGCGATTACGTAAATCACAACAAAAGCTCTCAAGTTAATTTGCCGGGAATTTATCATGCAACCGGACATAACGGCTGTCAGATTCCACTTTTCAAAACTCTTCTTACCAATAAATGCAAAAATGACTGCAAGTACTGCATTAACCAGTCCAAAAGGAATTTTACAAGGCTGGAACTTGCTCCCGAAGAACTGGCCAGCACCTTTCTGAACTATTACAATAGAGGCCTTGTCAACGGATTATTCCTAAGTTCAGGCGTTGATAAGGATGAAGATCTTACAATGGAAAAGACAATAGAAACCATAAGAATCCTGAGAAAGGACTATGGCTATGACGATTACATCCATTTGAAAATCGTTCCTGGAGCTTCAAAAGATTCAATTAAAAGAGCAATGGCTCTTGCCAATAGAGTAAGCATTAATATAGAGGCCGCAACCGCATCAGGCCTTGCTGAGCTCTCATCAACTAAAGATTATAATAAGGATATACTGAAAAGGCTGCATTGGATAGATAATTTACATGGAAAAAGTACAACATATCCTAATTCTACCCATACCACACAGCTCATTATCGGTGCAAATGACGAAAGTGACAGGGAAATTCTACACAGAATGGAAAAAATTTACAATAAAACCAAGCTGAAACGTACATATTTCTCCGCATTCTCACCAATTGAAGAGACAGAATTTCAGAATAAGGAAGCCTGCAGTACCGACAGAACCGCAAAACTCTATAACGCAGACAGTCTGCTTAACGATTATCATTTCAAACTTAAAGAACTAGTATTTGATGAAAACAACCAACTGTCATTAACTCAGGATCCGAAGATTCTTGCTGCAGAGAACATGGATATATTCCCCGTAGAAATCAATTCTGCACCATTCGTTGAACTGATTCGCGTACCTGGTATCGGTATAAAGTCCGCTAGAAAAATAATTTCTATCAGAAAAAAAATGCCTTTCAAAAACAAAAACGAATTGAAAAGGTTAGGTGTGGTTGTAGACAGGGCTGAAAAGTATATAAAAATAGATGGAGCTTATCAAAGTCTATTGGAAAACTTCGAATAAGCTTAAATATCTTCAAACAATTTCCATATGTGTGGATATTTTTTAGAAACCGCTTCATCAATCAATATGGAAGCTTCTCTGCTTATACTGAATTCTGGCTCGGTTTTTCTTAAGTATCTAAATACTGCAGCTGATCTTGAAGACCATAAAGTAATTCTTGGATTCTTATCCACAATATCCAAGACTTCAGCTACATTCTCTTGTTTTTTGAGTTCTTGTGTATCTTGTAGGCTGTCTTCAGTACCTTGTAGGCTACGTACGTCTTCGGACGTTTCGCTAATTTCACTACTTCTATCGCTGTCTTGAGTACCATCTTCTACATCTCCTTGTTTAATAGATTCTTGAATATTATCGTCATTATCTACATTAGATTCATCGTCATCTATATTATCTTCACTAGATTCCTGAATATCTTCTGTATTAATTTCATCATCTACAATATCTTCATCATTAGATTCGCTAGATTTTTCCTCGTTTTCCTTTAGCATGTCATCTAACGATAAGGCGTTATTGCTGTCAAAGTCTTCATCATAGTAATTTGGTATTAAAGAATCCAATCCCTTACCAAGCCCACGATCCATTTTTAATCACTTCCATCTCTTTCTAATATTTCTTTTGCCAATTTTAGATAAGCCTTGGTTCCAGTACTTTCCGGATCATATATTAAACATGGTTTTCCAAAACTTGGAGCTTCAGCCAATCTAATGTTCCTTGGAATAATTGTTTTTAGAAGCAGATTGGTACCGCCAAAATAATTCTTCAACTCTTTGTGAACATCCCTGCTCAATCTGGTCCTCTTATCATATAAAGTAAGCAGGATTCCTTTAATTGGGGTAGGGCTCCTAAGCCTTTTTTCAACAAGTTTAATGGTATTTATCAAATCGGCAACACCTTCAAGTGCGTAATATTCCGCTTGAATCGGTATCAATACGCTATCTGAGGCGACTAATGCATTTACGGTTAAAACACCTAATGAAGGAGGCAAATCAATGAAAATATAGTCAAACAAAGGAACAACATCTTCAAGTGTATTTTTCAGAATGATATGATAATCATCCTTCTGACTTAATTCAACACCTGCTCCACTCAATGATATGTTGCTGGGAATAATGAAAAGGTTTTTAATAAACGTGGGAATCGTGGCTTTCTTGACATTTATATCCCCTATGATTGCATCATAAATGGTATTCTGAAGCTCGTTTTTATTTATTCCAAAACTAGTTGTAGCATTGGCCTGAGGATCCATGTCTACTACCAAAACGGATTTTCCCATTACAGCTAGAGAAGTTGCAGTATTTACGACTGTAGTGGTCTTTCCACAACCTCCTTTTTGATTCATTACGGCTATGACTTCGCTCATTGAATAATTCTCCTAATTAAAATGATACCTTTAAGTTAAAAGGTATAGAGAACTACACCTTCCAACTTAAATGAGATAAATTATAAGTTAACGTGAAACTTTAAGTTAAAAGGTTTAGAAATGCTAAACCCTCCAACTTAAATGAGATAAATTATAAGTTAACATGAATAAGTTAAAAGAAATACCTTCAAACATCCACATTATACCTTAAAACTTCTAAGGTAGAAGGAATAACTTATTTTTTATAAGTTAAACCGTCTAACTTAAAAGTGATAAATTTTAAGTTAACATGAATAAGTTAAAAGAAATAACTTTTAACATTTAAGTTATTATGAATAAGTTAAAAGATTTAACTTTTAACTGTTAAGTTATATTTTATAACTTCAACCTTATAAAGTATTTGTTTTCACAAATAAGTTATTAGTTATAAGTGAAAAGTTATAAGTAAAAATATAACTTATAAGTGATAAGTGATAAGTTATAACAAGAAAAAATTAAAAAAATAAAAGAGTGAATAAACACTCTATTTTGCGTTTTGCATAGTGCCTTCAAAGTAAGAGGCATATCCTTTCAAATCAAGCATTCCATGGCCTGAGAAATTCATGACAATAGTTTTTTCCTCGCCAGTCTCCTTGCATTTCAATGCTTCGTCAATGGTTGCCTTGATTGCATGAGTAGTTTCAGGTGCAGGAACGATTCCTTCATTACGTGCAAAGGTAATTCCGGCTTCAAAGACATCTTTTTGATGGACTGACCTAGGTGAAATGTATCCTTCTTTAGCTAAAAGTGAAACAATTGGAGACATTCCGTGATATCTTAAACCTCCTGCGTGTACGGTTGGAGCTACAAAGTCATGTCCTAAAGTGAACATCTTAAGCATTGGAGTAAATCCGTTTGTATCACCGAAGTCATATTCATAGCTTCCTTCAGTTAATGTAGGACATGCGCTAGGCTCAACTGCTATGAACTCGGTTTCGGAATTTCCGGCAATCTTATCCTTAAGCAACGGGAAGAAAGATCCGGCCAAATTACTTCCACCGCCTGCACAGGCAATCATTATGTCTGGTTCGGTTTCAAGCTTTTCAAGCTGAAGCTTCAATTCCTGACCGATGATTGTTTGATGAAGCATTACATGGTTTAAAACACTGCCTAAAGAGTATTTGACCTCATCATTAAGTAAAGCCTCTTCCATAGCTTCTGAAATTGCCACACCCAAAGAACCAGGATGGTCCGGATTTTCGGCAAGGATTTGACGGCCGACCTTGGTGTTTTCACTTGGGGAAGCGAATACCTGGCTGTCGTAAATGTGCATTATGTTTTTACGGTCAGGTTTCTGGTTGAATGATACCTTAACCATATAGACGGTACAGTCCAAGTCAAGCATGTTACATGCCAAAGATAATGCAGTACCCCATTGACCAGCACCGGTTTCTGTAGTCAACCTTTCAACGCCTTCCTTTTTGGCGAAGTATGCCTGAGGAATAGCTGAATTCAACTTATGTGAACCGGTAGGAGAGGTATCCTCACGCTTATAATAGATTTTAGCGGGAGTGTTTAAAAATTTCTCTAGTCTAGTTGCTCTAAATAAAGGAGAAGGTCTTCCAATCTGCATGTAAAGCTCTCTGACTTCATTTGGAATATCCACATATCTGTCAGGTGAAAATTCTTGAGCTAAAGCAGCTTTGGTAAAAGCCTTTTGTAAGTCTGAAATTTGATCTTTTCCTTCACTGTTTATCGGTTCCGGAAGTGGAGAAGGTAAATCAGCAAGAATGTTATACCATTTTTTAGGCACTTCATCGGAATCTAATGTAACTTTATAATTCATGTTAATTATTTTATATTAATGTACTATTTAAAACTTTGTTGTACAAAATTGTGCAATCAATATATTAATAAAATGAAATCTAAAAAAATTATTATGAGAACTTTAGCTATTGATGTAGGAACCGGAACTCAGGACATTATGATTTACGATGATGAAAAGGAATTGGAAAATTCGATAAAGCTGGTGCTTCCTTCCCCTCACCTATACATCTCCCAGCAGGTAAGGGAAATTGAAAACGACATCTATTTCAAAGGAGAGATAATGGGCGGAGGAAAGCTTAAGAAAACATTGCTTGAACATATGGAAAAAGGATATAAAGTGGTAATGGAAGAGACTCCGGCAAAAACAATCAGGGATAAGTTAGAACAGGTTGAAGCGATTGGAATTGAAATAGCTTCAAAGGATAAGGATTATAAGGATTACACCAAATTAACGTTGGGAGATATCAACATCACAAAGCTATCAGAATTCTTACTGGGATATGATTTGGAGTTCGATTTTGATGAAATAGCCATTGCAGTCCAAGATCATGGAAACAATGAGAACATGGGAGACAGGGATTTCAGGTTTGAAAAAATCAGGGAAAAGCTTTCGCAACCTATCAGGCCGGAAGATTTTGCATTCAAGGGAAACACTCCTGACTACTACACAAGAATGAAAGCCGTTGAAAGGATTATAAAAAATGAAGGAATTGAACTGGAGCCTTTAATGATGGACACCAAATTCGCATCAATAGCAGGAATGTGCTGGGATGAAACAGCATTGAAATTAAACAGCTTCATTGCAATAGACATCGGAAACGGACACACGACGGCAGCATCAATAGAAGACGGGAAAATCCAGGGAATTTTCGAGCATCACACCTCATCATTAACACCCGAAAGCCTTGAAAACTACCTGAAACGCCTGGCAGATGGAGTAATAACCAACGAAGAGGTCTACAATGACCACGGCCATGGGGCTCACGTCATCAATCGGATTTCAAAAATCGAAAAGGTAATTGTAACAGGTCCCAAACGCGAATTAATTGAAAAAACCAATCTCGACTGGCATCACGCCTGCCCTGGAGGTGACGTGATGATGACCGGAACAATAGGATTAATTAAAACTTTAGAGGCCTATGATGTATAGGATGGATTCACATATTCACAGCGTATATTCGCCGGATTCAAAATCAAAGTTGGAAGATATCTTCAGGGTAGCCAAAAGCAGAGACCTTGATATAATAGCCATAAGCGACCACAATACCGTGGAGGGCTCACAGGTTGCCCAGAAGATGACAAAGGATGATGATTTGTTTGTAATGCCTTCAATTGAAATATCATCCCTTGAAGGCCACATTTTAGGATTCGGCTGCAGCGAAAACATAAAAAGGGATCTGCCGGCAGCGGAAACAATAGATTTGATACATGACCAGGCAGCGCTGGCAATAATACCTCACCCATACTGCTTTTACCGCCACGGCCTTTTTTGCAAGGCAGACTATGAGGATTTAAAAGTTGACGCCATAGAAACAAAAAACGCACGATTCATTGTAGGCTACTGCAACGGCAAGGCTAAGAAATTATCCGAAAAAGAAAACTTGCCGGGTCTTGGAGCAAGCGATGCCCACTACTATAAGTTTGTAGGTGACTGCTATTCTACAATAGATTGCGAAAAGGATATTGACAGTATATTAAAAGCAATAAAAAAAGGAAAAACTGAAGCCCTTGGAAAGGGAACTTCAAACATAAAACTGTCTAAATATCTCTTTGACTATAGAATATTAAAGAAAATTTAGTAAAGAGTTTTTTTAGTATTTTTCTAGTCTAATTTGGATAATAGATACGTTGGTTGTTTCACCATTGTAATTTTCAACTTCTTCGGTAGAAATCTGAATGTCTGAAACATCACAATCCTGAACGAAACTGTTTCTAACGATTTCTGCAGTGTCAACAGCACGGCTAATGGCTTTGCCTCTAGCCCTTAAAGTTACTGAGTCATATTCGTTGAATTGCGTTACAACAGCCAATACGTAATTCATTACTGGTTTGTTACCAATAAATATGGTATTTTCTTCCATGTTTTACCCCCTGATTAAAGAATTTTTAGTTTTAAATTTCTTGAGTACGTTTGATTAATAATAGCTTATTTATAGAATCTAAAACTGCTAAAATACTTGCCATAACAATGTCTTCATTAATAGCTCTTCCGGTGGATTTGTTGCCTTCATTGTCTGAAGAAATAACAAAAACGTCAGCTAAAGCATCTGTCCCACCATTGATAGCTTCCAGATTATATTCTTCAAGTTCAATATCCATCGTATCTTGAATCAAGTCACGTATAGCATTTAAAGCAGCGTCCACAGGTCCGACACCGGTGTTTGATGTTTCCTTTTCAACTCCGTCTATTTCAAGCTTGACGGTTGCGGTTGGAGAAACGATAGCTCCACATAACAATCCCAAGCCTTTCAATTTGATTGGGGTTTCACGGGCTGAACTGAGCTCGGTTAAAGCTATAGCCTTTAAGTCATCATCTGTTACACATTTTCCTCTGTCACCCAATGCCTTAATTTGATTAAAAACTTTTTCAAATTGTTCATCATTTAATTCGATGTGGTAATCTTTTAATTTGGACTTTAAAGCATTGGCGCCTGTGTGTTTACCTAAAACAATTTTTCTAGAATGACCTACAAGTTCGGGTGATATAGGTTCATATGTAGAAGAATTATTTAAAATACCATGAACATGAATACCTGATTCGTGGGCAAATGCATTATCACCAACAATTGGCTTGTTTACCGGCATCTTTACACCAGTTAATCTACCTACAAAATCTGATAGACTATATAATTGCGAAGTATCGATATTTAATTTAATCCCATATGCGGAATAAAGAGCAACAACAATTTCTTCAAGAGAAGTGTTACCAGTACGCTCTCCCATTCCATTAACAGTAACGTGAGCCTGATTGGCACCGCATTCAATGGCTGTTAAGGTATTAGCCGTAGCAAGACCAAAGTCATTGTGGAAATGAACGCTTACAGGGATTTTAAAGTTTTCCTTGATGTCGGTCATGAGCTCCCTTGTAAGAATCGGCGTGAGGATTCCGACAGTATCGGGAACGTCTATAAAATCGGCACCGGCAGATACAACTTCATTGTAGAAGTCAAAGAGGAAATCCCTTTCGGTTCTGGTAGCGTCTTCGGCGGAAAACTCCACCGTCAATCCGTGATCCTTGGCGTATTCTACAGCTTCTACCGCAGTAGAAATGATAGTTTCTTTAGACATTTTTAATTTATAGTCTCTATGCAATGGAGAAGTACCTATAAAAGTATGGATATATTCCAAATCGGCATCCAAAACTGCATCTATGTCATCCTTGACGCTTCGAGCCAAACCTACGACAGTTGAATTCAAATCAAGGGCCCTGATTTCTTTTGAGGCTTGAAGCTCTCCTTTTGAAGCGGCTGGAAAACCCACTTCAATCTTATCAACGCCCAGCTGATCCAGTTTTAAAGCGATTTGAATTTTTTCGTCAACCGTTAAAGCAACTCCAGGAGTCTGTTCGCCATCCCTGAGAGTGGTATCGAAAATATAAATCTCATCTGCAAGATTCATATCCTCTTTCTTTAAGGTTTCGATAGTTTTATCATACATAAAATAATCTCCATTTGGTATAATTAATAATTGATTTTTATTTTATTATAAACTTTTGTATTAATTAAGGGTAAAAAATAAACATTAATGAAATATTAAAGTAAAAAAGCACAATTATTGGTCATGTTAAGGCATTAGGTAATAGGACTGAATACGATTTCTAAAAAAACTATAATAAATGAAAAAAACAAATAAGGGTATATGAAAATCGGTTTTACAACTCTATCCATGTTTATGGACGATAATCTGGAAATAATAAAAAAAGCTCATGAACACAACTTTGAGATGATAGAAATACTTGGAGAATCACCATTTTTTAAAAAGGAAAACACTATGGCTTTTAAAGACTGTGGATTAGAGGTATCAATACATGCTCCGACAGTGGACATTAACATAGCCAGTTTAAATGAAGGAATAAGAGCTGAAAGCTTAAAACAAATGAAGGAATGTATAGATTATGCCGAAAGCATTAATGCACATGCAGTAACCGTTCATGCAGGTAAAATTGGCAGGAACGACCCCCCATTAAGAAATATGGCCCTTGAATTAGCATGTGAAAGCATATCTGAATTGGTTGACTATGCTGAAAACGTTATAATTTCAGTTGAAAACCTGCCTGTAAGACAGGCTTTTCTTGGAAACAAGATAGAAGAGCTTGAATTATTTAAAAGCGAATGTGGATGTAATATAACCATTGATGTGGGTCATGGAAACACAACCGGGAACAATGAGGAACTGCTTGAGTTAAAAGACATTACCTACTGCCATCTGAATGACAACGACGGCGTCAAGGACCAGCACATTGCACTGGGCGATGGAACCCTTGATTTAAGTCTTTTAAAAAGAATCGACAAGGGAATCATTGAGCTGAACAACTTCAACAATATCCTCAAAAGCAAAAAGGTCATTGAAGACAATTTGTAGAACACTTTGAAGGCTGTGTTTAATTGAATAATCAGTTGATTAAAATGCTATAATCTATTATAAAATATGATTTAATTAATTGGAAAAATAATATAATAAACTCTATAATATATTGGCTTAAAAAACAGTAAGGATATGTAGATTGGCAATTAAAAATCGATGTCCTTTACTTCGCGGATGCTTTCGATAATGTAGTCAGTCTTATCCATCAGTTTGGGTGAGACCTCTTCCTGCTGCTCGACAGTCAATACGCTGACATCAGCCCTGTTGAATGCCAGAACGTCATTTAGTCCGTCACCGACCATCATTACCTTGTATCCTTCATCCTGAAGGGACTTTACAACTTCACATTTTCCCCTGGTGGAAACGCTGCCGTGTGCATTGTCCTTATTGACTCCAAGCATGTCGGCCAGTCTATTAATAGCTCCCTTTCTGTCGCCTGATGCCAGAACGATTTCATAGCCCTGGGACTTCAAATTATCTATTGTATCCACAACGCCGTCAAAGAGTTTGCCTGAAGAAGTTATCGTATAGGCAATGATTCCGATGTCCATATCCAGAATGACAGCTGATCCGTTGCACAGTTCCATGTGGGGAACAAGCTTTTTGAGGATTGGAAACCCGTCGGTGATGTCTTTTACAACGGCTGACTTTTCATTAAGCAGAATTTCCCTAACATCTTCTTTGGTGGTTTCAAATCGGGTGAAGCTCACGTCAAAATCAATGTCATATTCCCTTATTACATCGGAAATCAATGTGTTGGAATCCAAATCCAGCAATTTGTTTGTATTGTATTGAAGCACTACCAATGCAAGGGAGTCGGACTGGTCAATTAAATCGAGTGAATTGATATCTGTGAAGATATTGCCAGACATTACGTCCTTAATAACCCTATAACGCTCAATTAACGTTCCTGAGTTATCAAATACAATAGCTTTTTTCATATTAAATAATTTGAGGTTAATTTTATATAAAATTTTTTAATAGTTATAAGTTGTAAGTTATAAGTTATAAGTGACAAAATTAAAAAAAATAATAAAAAAGTTAAAAGTTAATAGCAATTAATTGTATCAATTGCATAAACAGGTTCGTATTGAGGATTTACATCATCACAAGGAGAATCCTGATTAGAATCAAAATCTTCATCAAATGCAATTACAGGTAAGGAATCATCATTTGGAGAATAATGTTCTATACCAGTAACTGGTTCTGTAACAAGTTCAGTGAAAACTTCTTCATCAGGAGTCATACCATAATATGGTGCGATATAATCTGAATAAGGTATTGTTATTCCTAAGTGTTCAGCAGTACGGGTATATGCACTTTCAGGCAAGTATCCGTTATGATCAACAATGAACAGTACTTCATCATAAGTTAATGCGAAATAATCATCATCAATATTGGATCCGCAACTGTCATTATGTCCTTTACAGATTAAATTATCATCTAATTTTTTAGTAACGTCACCAATAGGGGAATATTTACCACATTCAGCACATTGTACATATTTATCAGCAGTATTTAAACTATTATGTACATAATATGAACTATAATCTCCATTATAAACGTGATAATCTGTATCATTGAACCCTGGTTGTACAAAAATCGGATGAGTAGGTGCAACTTTCGCAGAATAAGTGTTTGGGGAATATGTATTTACATTTTCAAAGAATGTTTGAACATCACTTAAACTAACCACTTTTGCAACATCACCGGCTGCAGGATTATTTCCATGCGGCGCAAGATCAGCCTGAGGAGAAGTAGCTTGAGGAGAAGCACTATCATCAACAACATTTACTCCAGTTTCATTTAAATATAATGCATAACCGCCTGATATGAAACAAATGACCAAAACAATTGCTAATATGCTTGTTATTTTCTTAATATTTTCACCCCCACTTAACAGTGTATGTTAATTATTTATGACATAATGACATATAAAGTTTACTATATTTTTGCCATAAATGATGTGCTGAAAAAACTAAGTTATATAAACGTTGAAAAATAAATCTATATTCATTATATTTATCAAGGTGTTTTAATGAATGTTATTGAAAAATTAAATTCCATCAAAAGTGGAGAATTAACCGCTAAGGAAAATGTTGAAAACTTCCTTAAAGTTATTAAAGAAAATAATGACTCCATTAACGCATTTATTGAATTGAATGAAGAAAATGCACTTAAGCAAGCTGAAGCTATTGACGCTAAAATAGCTAATGGAGAAGAAGTGGGAAGCCTTGCAGGTCTTGTATTCGGTATCAAGGCAAACATTAACGTTGAAGACTTAATCATATCTGCAGCTTCAAAAACCTTGGAAAATTACTATGGAAGTTATAATGCAACAGTAGTGGATAGAGTATTGGCAGAAGATGGAATAATTATCGGAATTACAAATATGGATGAATTTGCAGCAGGCAGTTCAACTGAAACTTCCTATTACGGACCGACCCAAAACCCTAAGGCTATGGGCAGGATTCCTGGAGGTTCATCAGGAGGAAGCGCTGCAGCCGTTGCAGCTAAAATGTGTGATATTTCACTCGGTTCAGATACGGGCGGATCCATCAGAAACCCTGCATCACACTGTGGTGTTATCGGATTCAAGCCAACATACGGTGCAGTTTCAAGGCAGGGTCTTTTAGACCTTTCAATGAGTCTTGACCAAATCGGACCGTTCGCAGAAGACATGAGCGGTATTGCTCTTGCATTGAATACCATTGTCGATTACGATGAAACCGAATGTACAACCCTGAACTGGGAAAAACCTGATTTCACCAAAGATTTGGAAGAAAAATCCCTTGAAGGAATGAAAATAGCTATCTGTAACGACTTTATTGAAGTCACCGATGAGGAAATCAACAAGACAATCAACATGGCCATTAACAAACTGGTCGATGCCGGAGCTGAACTTGTTGAAGTGTCATTTGACCACATTGACTTATGTTTACCTACATATTACTTGATTAACTATGTTGAGTTCTTCTCAGCTACAAGAAAATATGACGGAAGGGATTACGGATACAGGATTGAAGAGGTCTGCGGAGATGAGGTATTAAGAAGAATCAAAATCGGTTCCCACATTGCACAGGCCGAATTCAGTGGAAAATACTATAAAAAGGCATTGAAGGCAAGGTCACTTATCCGTGATGAAATCAATGCTATGCTTGAAAACGTAGACCTGATTGTAGGTCCTACCGTTCCTAAGCTTCCTCACGAAATCGGCGATGAGCTGGATCCTATGGAAATGTATGCCTACGACGTATTAACCGTTATTGCAAACCTTGCGGGCATTCCGGCAGGAAGCATTCCGGCAGGAACAGTTAATGACATTCCTGTAGGTCTTCAAATACAGGCAAAACCTTTGGATGATGAAAAAATCATTAAAGCTATGAGTGTATTTGAAAACGTTCAATAAATAAGGGTTATATTAACCCTAACCATTTATTTTTTTAATTAATTAACCATTGAATAAGTAAAAATACTAAAGTAAAAACCGTTAAAATACTAAAGTAACAAAAAAACATGATTTTTTATATAAAATCAAACGATAAAAATATGGCTTGTACAAGAAAAGAAGGTGTAAAACTAATCCAAATAATATAATTTTACACTTGAAATCTATGTCTAAATAACATATAAAAATTATGAAAATCATAGAATTATTTGAGGTTATTTTATGACAAGGATTGGACTTGCTTACATAAAGGGTGCAGTTCCGGGATTTGAGGATTTTGGAAATTTACCAACAGATATCGTTAAGGAAAACGGTTTGGTTAATGGTAACAGGGCAAGCGAAGAGCTTGATGCATTAATCATACCCGGCGGAACGCTGATTGAATCAAACGACATTAACATGGAGTTGAACAAGGAAATCCTTAAGATGGCTAAAATGGGAAAGCCGTTGATTGGAATATGTGCAGGCTTTCAGCTGATGTCAAACCAGATTGATATCGGAAGAAAATCCGAAGTGCCTATCGTAAAGGAAGGTTTAGGCCTTATTGACGTTGAATTTTCCCCGTTAATTACAAGCGACAGGGTAAAGGCCAAGGTCTTTGACAACTCATTTTTAACCAAAAACCAGACCGAAGACGTAAACGGTTTTCACACGCATACCTACGGAAAGGTGGTCGGTGACGCAAAGCCCTTATTCTATTCAAAAGTCCAGAGAATGAATTACGGCGATACAAATGAAGCCGGAGATTATAACATATTTTCAGGCGCATGCAACGATGACGGAAACGTTATCGGAACGATGATTCACAATATCCTTGATGAAAACCCGATTATTGTAGAAAATTTGCTTAATCAAATAGACGCAAAAAACCTTGAAGAAATATACAATAGAAACCTGGAAGTCAAAAAGCATATTCAAAGCGAAGTCGGAATCGGCTCTGGCATAAAGATACCTCAAAGAAAAATTAATGAAAAACCGAAATTTTTAATGATTGGAAGCAACGGCTCCGATTCCGGAAAAACGTTCATATTGACGGGATTGGCAGGGGCACTGAGAAAAAGGGGATACAAGGTAGCGCTCCTTAAAGTCGGCCCCGACGTACGTGACATCATTCCCGGATTATACTTGACCAAGGATCGCATGAACGAATTCAGCTCCATCAAGATAGGACACCTGGGCTGGAGTGACATAGAATCTACAATAGCAAAACTGAACTCATCAGACTATGACATAGTTCTGATTGAAGGCGTCATGAGCGTGTTTACGGGACTTCTAAACGAAAAGGTTCCATTCTCGGCAGCTGAAATCGCAATGTCATCAAATATCCCAATGCTTTTAATGTCAGGGGTAAATAAGGGAGGAATCGAAACTGCGGCCATCGATCTGGTGGCACATGCCAATATGCTTGAAAAATTCGGCGTTAACGTGAAAGGAATCGTGTTGAACAAGGTATATAATGAAGATATATTCGATAACGTGGTTCCGTATATTCAAAAAAATTCTACAGTAGAAAATATTTTCAGCGTCGGCAAGCTCAAACTGAAAACAAGGGGCTTCACTCCTGAAATCGAAATCAGGTATGATTTGTTCACAAAAGCGGCAATGGATCTTGTTGAAGAATCCCTTGATATTGATAAAATAGCTGATATGGCATCAGAAGTTAAATTTAATCGTATAATACCATTTGAAGAAATAAAGGATAAGGTGATATAAATGGCACTTAATTTAAGCCCTGAACAGGGAGTTAAACTAACTAAAAAGGACAGGTATCAGGTTGCAAGAAAAATAAAACAGGGATGGAAAGCTAACTGTCTGATTCCTGATTACGTTTTTGATGAAAACGGAGACATTCAGATAGGTTCTCCAAACAACCGCCGTGTCGTTAAAATAGTTAAAATCATGGACGATGGAATTCATATAGAAAATGCTCTTAAAAGCAAAACCCTCAGGGTTCCATGGGATAAGATATCTCTGGTAGAGCCTACAAAGGAAGTGAGGGACGGGTTAAAAATAGGAATGTATGACGGCAAATACATTGCATTCAGCATTTACAACTCATACAAGATACAGCAGATTACCCAATTCATAATCAACTATATTCAAAATAAAAGAATGGATAATACTAACATGTACAGTTAGTATTCTTCTAAATATTTATTAATGATGTCTTCGCCTCTAAGCAAGACAAGTCCGTTTTCCTCACCATATTTGCGGGCATCAGCAACGGAAGTTGCCTGACCTGTTTCGCCGTCCATCATTTCACAGACGACACAGACCGGAGTGACACCTGCCATCTCACATAGCGCAAGACCTATTTCAGTATGTCCCCTTCTGTTTTTTACAAGTCCGTCAGCTCCCCTTAAAAGGCAAACGTGACCTGGTGAACGGAATGTTGCACCAAATTCATCAAATCTTTCTTCTTTCATCATTATGGCCATTTCGCTAATGGTCATTGCTCTGTCGTGGTCTGTAACGCCGGTAAATGATTTTCTATGATTTGTCCATATGGAAAATGAAGATCTCTCATCATACGGAATGTCTGTAGGCGCAAGCTTTGCCAGTTCAGGATAGGTTTCGGTTGCAGCTTTCATGATGTCAACCATGAAAGGCAAATGAATTGCTTCACAGAAATCTGCGTGTAAACAGTTGCAGATTAAGCCGCCTGCATCGTTTCTCATAGTAGCAATTGATTTAGGGGTTACAAACTCGGAAGCGATAATCATATCAACTTCGCCTTCCCTATCATCGTCGTCAAAAACCAGAACGAATTCACCATTTCTAATAGCTTCTAAAGCCTTATCTAAATTTGTTTCTTGATTCATAGTAAAGTCTCCATGTGTACTAGAACCAGGGTTAAAAAATAATCTACTTATTCTCTTCCATCCGGACTGTAACCGTCGGTTTTGGAATCTCACCAAATCAACACTGTTTCGTGCTCGTGGACTTATTTTTTAAAAAATCACCACCGGTGGGGAATTTCACCCTGCCCCTGAGAACGTATAAAAAAATTTATCAATTATGATATAAAATACTTTTGATTTCAAAATTCGATAGTTACAGTATCGCCGTCTTCCAGATTCAGCTCATCCCTCAGCTTCGCCTCGGCGATAAATTCCAGATAATTTTCAGTATGCTGGGTTTTGGCTGGAAATACAATGGCTCCATTTATTTCATCGTTTAAAACCGCCTTGATGTATTTTACTGCACCAAAACCTTCATCAGGTTCTATTATATTTTCACAATTATCCTTAACTTCATTAATCTCTTTTAAGTATTTGTCATCGACTATGACATTCAAGGTGCCCGGAAACGGCTTGAAACCGCAGTTTGCGATAAAGTTTTCAACATAAAAATCCTGTGAAAGGAAAAAGGCAGCCTTTCCCAAACCCGTCGTTACTTCTCCATTAAGTCTCATTCAATAACCTCTAATATGATTATGTCAATTTACATATTTATATTAAATATAAAAAACAAAATAGTATTAATAATTTTGAAAGGTATTAAAATGGAAGTTAAGGAAATCACAACAGATGTATTGATTGTCGGATCAGGCGGAGCCGGTTCAAGGGCAGCAATTGAAGTTGACAATGCTGGTCTTAAAGCTACAATCGTGTCAAAAGGACTTTCTTTTAGATCCGGTTGTACTGGAATGGCAGAAGGCGGATACAATGCTGTTTTTAAGGCTGTCGATATAGAAGACTCCATAGATGCTCATAAAAAGGATACCTTAAAAGGTGGTAGTTATTTAAACGATGAAAAATTAGTTGATATTTTAGTAAACGAATCACCTAAAAGATTAATTGATTTGGAAAACTATGGAGCATTATTTGACAGGCAGGAAAACGGTAAAATCGCACAAAGGCCATTTGGCGGACAAAGCTATAGAAGAACCTGTTTCCAGGGAGACAGAACTGGAGCTGAATTGTTGAACGCTCTAAAGGAAGAAATTATTAAAAGAGACATTGAATGTATAGAGGAAGTGATGATAACTTCCCTCGTACAAGATGGCCTTCAAGTAATTGGAGCAACCGGATTTGACTTGAAAGATTCCAGTTTAATATACTTTAAGGCAAAGTGCGTGATATTTGCCAGTGGCGGAGCCGGCCAGCTGTACCCCGTAACTTCCAATACCTTTCAAAAAAATGGAGACGGCTTTGCAATAGCCTACAGGGCAGGAGCAAATCTCATAGACATGGAACAAATCCAATTCCACCCTACAGGAATGGTAACTCCCGAATCCAAAAAGGGAGTGCTGGTGACTGAAGCCGTGAGGGCCGAAGGAGGCATTTTGCTTAATAAAGACAGCGAGCGCTTCATGAGCAAATATTCACCTGAAAAAATGGAGCTTGCAACCCGTGACGTTGTCGCAAGGTCAATCTATCAGGAAATCATAGAAGGAAGAGGCAGTGAAAACGGCGGGGTTTACCTTGACATTTCACATCTCGACGATGATTTAATCGATGAAAAGCTCGAAACCATGGTTTTGCAGTTTGAAAACGTCGGTGTTGACATTAAGCATGAGCCTATCGAAGTTGCACCTACAGCACACCACTTCATGGGCGGAATCAAGATAAATACGGACGCATCAACTTCACTTCCTAATTTATTTGCCTGCGGAGAAGTCTGCGGAGGAGTTCACGGAGCCAACCGTTTAGGAGGAAACGCCCTTGCAGACACTCAGGTGTTCGGAAAGATTGCAGGTGAATCAGCTTCAAAAACAGCTAAAGAAACTGAACTTAAAAGTAACTTAGAGATGGTTGAAGAAGAAAAGTCCAGACTTGAAGGATTAATAAAGCCGGGTTCCATCAAGGCATCCGAATTCAAGGAAAACATCAAGAAGCTGATGTGGGAAAAGGTAGCTATCGTTCGAGAAGAGAAAACATTAAACGATGCCTTGCGAGAGCTGCAGGCCATGCAGAAAGAGCTTGTTAATTTGGAAGTATCAGATAAAAGCCAGTACAATACGGAGCTTCTGACAGCTCTTGAAGTAATTAACATGGTTGAAATCTGCATATTGGTTGTAAAATCAGCTATACTTCGTCGTGAAAGCCGTGGAGCTCACTTCAGAAGCGATTTTCCTGAAAGCAATGACGCCTGGAAAAGAAGTATCGTTATGAATAAAAATAAAATAAAATTTGAAGCTAGATAGCTTTTTTAAGCTGATCTATAGCTTCTCTTGCTTTTTGATAAATTTCCTGCTCATCCAATGTAGTCAATTCCTTGTTTTCCATTAATATCTGACCGTTACAGATAGTGGTGTCTACATTGGAACCGTTGGCAGCATAAATAATGTTGGAACTTAAATTGGAACTGTCCGGAACCATATTTGCACAGTTGGTATCAATTAAAATCAAATCTGCTTTTTTACCGACTTCAACTGTTCCTATTTCATCATCCAATCCCAATGCACGGGCACCGTTAATGGTTCCCATTGCAACAGCTTCATCTGAAGTCAATACCTTAGGATCTAAAGTAGCAACCTTTTGAAGCAGACTGGCTGTTTTAAGCTCTTCAATCAAATCAAGATTATTGTTTGATGAGGCTCCGTCAGTACCGATAGCTACACAGATATCGTTTTCAAGCAGTTTGGATACCGGAGCTATTCCTGAAGCCAGTTTCATGTTGCTGCAAGGATTGTGTGAAATCTTAACATCTTTCTCTTTAATGATTTCGATTTCCCTGTCGCTCAGCCATACGCTGTGAGCACAGACGACGTCAGGTCCCAATAGTCCGATTGAATCCAGGTATTCGAAAGGCCTTAAGCCCTTTTCTGCTGATACGTCATCGATTTCCTTTTGGGTTTCGCTAACGTGTATGTGAATTCCGATGCCTGTTTCATCAGCAAGCCTTCTTACTTCCTTCAATAATTCCTCTGAAGCCGTGTATGGTGAGTGAGGTCCGAAAAATACCTTGATTCTTCCGTCTGCAGTATCGTTGCAGTTTTTAAAGAGATTCATGTTTTCTTCGATTTCGGCCTTTCTTTTTTCCTCATCGCCGAAATCAATCATGCCGTATGACAATACAGCCCTCAATCCGGATTCATCCACTGCCTTTGCAACGTCTTCCATATAGAAGTACATGTCGGAAAACGTTGTAGTTCCTGATTTGATTAATTCGACAGCACCCAATAGAGCGCCTATATAACAATAATATCCATTAAGGTTTGCTTCAACAGGCCATATGTTTTCATTAAGCCATTCATCAAGAGCCAAATCATCGGCCAATCCTCTGAATAGAGTCATTGACAAATGGGTGTGGGTATTGACTAAACCCGGAAGCAATATCTTATCTGTTGCGTCGATGATTTTATCAGCCTTATCTTCTGGGATTTCATCTGCTATTTCATCGATTAAATCATTTTTAATTAACAAATCCTTCTTTCCTTCAATATTGTTTTCAGGATTTAAAATCAATGCGTTTTTAATTAAAATTGTATTATCTGCCATAATAACACCTTTAAAAAAAATAAAAAAAGTAAAAGACTTATATCTATAAGCCTAATTCATTTACTGCGAATTTAATATCTTCAGCTTTAATAGTTTTACGTTTTGCTAATTTTGCAGCTTCGTTAGCTTTAATAGCAATGTTACGTGCGATTTCATCTAATGCTTCAGCTAATTCAACTTTTGCATCTTCACTGACTCTTTCAGCACCAGTATCTTTAATGATTCTAGCGATTGGAGCTTTTGGAATTTCAGACATGTTTTTCACCTCACTAAAATATCGATTACTGACTTATGACTGAAATTTTACATCATAAGTTAAATATTCTTTTATTTTAATCATATTTAAATATTTTGATAAATTAAGGATTACCTAAAAATAATTTCAAATAAGTATTAAAAAGAAAACAGATAAATTAATATACAAATGAAATATTAGGTGTTTGGATGAAATTGAAAATAGCCGTTCCATCTAAGGGAAGAATAAGCAATCCGTCAATAGACATTTTAGAAAAGGCCGGATTGGGCTTAAAGGATAATAATAACCGACAATTAATCTCAAAAACTCATAACAAGAATATTGACATTATGTTTGCCAGAGCATCAGACATTGCGGAATTTGTATCTGACGGAATCGTTGACATGGGAATAACTGGCGTTGACCTGATAAAGGAAAGCGAAAGCGAAGTGATTGAACTTCTGGACCTGAATTTCGGACAGACAAAGCTTGTTCTGGCATCCCCTGAAGACTCACAGATAAATTCGATTGATGATTTGACTTCGGAAATGACAATAGCTACGGAATTTCCCACATTAACTAAAAATTACCTTGAAAGCCATAAGCTGGAATGTAAAATCGTGAAACTTAGCGGATCAACCGAAATAGCTCCATTCATCGGCGTTGCAGACCTGATTACTGACCTGACAAGTACCGGAACCACATTGAAGATGAATCATTTAAAGATTATAGACACGATTCTTGAAAGCACTATCGTATTAATTACAAACGAGGAATCCCTGAACGAAAAAAAGACACTGATAGAGGCCGTAAACAGAAGCATCAAGGGAGTGATTGACGCTTTCGGCAAAAAGCTCATCATGATGAACGTCAAAAGCAGGGATTTGGAAGAGGTTAGAAAGCTGATGCCTTCAATGGAAGGACCAACAGTATCAGAGGTTTTAGCAAAGGAAAAGACGGTTGCAATTCAGGCCGTTATCGATGAAGACCAGGTATTCGAACTTGTAAATGACTTGAGAAACGCAGGCGCTAAAGACATTCTGGTAGTGCCTATTGAAAGGATTATATGAAAATTGTAATATTTTATTCAACGTTGATTGAAGATACCAAAGAGTCCGCTGAAATCTTAAAGAATTTAATTAATGCGGAAGTAGTGCTTATTCCAATTGAGAGAGCCAAGGATGAATGCATACTGAAGTACAACTTCATAGTCCTGGGAGCCTCAGCCTACAACGGCAGGGTTCAAAACTCATTCAAGATATTCATTTCAAGAAACATCAAGACGCTGCTTGGAAAACCTCATGCGTTATATGTAAATGGAGATGAAAATTTAGACATCTTGTACAATTTGAACAAAGCATTTACACCGGAACTTATAGAATCTTCATTCGCATGCGGAAACTTCGGTTACAATATCAATACGGATAGAGGAAACTTCCTCGAAAGGAGAAAATCCAAAAAACTTATCGAAAAAAGTGGTGAAATACCTTCTTTGAACAAAGAGGAAATTGAAAATTACGCTAATAGGATTAACGATATAATAGAAAAAAGGGTTGGTTAAAATTTTTGATTTGAAAAACATAATATCAATAAAGGACATGAAAAGATCAGATATCGACTACCTGCTTGACGAAGCATCCAAACTGGAAGACATCGCCCAGTCAAGGGAAATATCCGAAGAGCTAAAGGGAAAACTCCTGGGAGTGATGTTTTTTGAACCTTCCACAAGGACAAGAATGTCTTTTGAAACCGCAATGAAACGCCTGAGCGGAGAATGCATAGGCTTTGAAAGCAGCGGCTCTTCAAGCGTGTCAAAAGGTGAAAGCATTGCAGATACTGCAAAAATGTTTGAAGGCTACTGCGACGCCCTGGTAATAAGGCACGAACTTGAAGGAGTGTCAAAATTCATATCAGACGTGGTTGACGTGCCTGTCATTAATGCGGGAGACGGAGCGGGACAGCACCCAACTCAGACATTGCTTGACCTATACACCATAAAACAGGAAATAGGCTCAATAGACAACTTAAAGATTGCTCTTATCGGAGATTTAAAGTTCGGACGTACGGTTCACTCTCTTGCAAACGCACTGTGCCTTTATGACAACGTGGAGCTTTATTTCGTATCACCACCTGAACTGAAGATGCCTCAGGAAATCCTTCACGATTTGGACAAGATGAACATGTCCTACACCGAAGTTTCAAACATAAATGAAATAATAGACAAGGTTAACGTCCTATACGTCACCAGAATTCAAAAGGAACGCTTCGGTGACATTGACGATTATTTAAAGATAAAAGGAGCCTATATAATTAACAAAAAGATGCTTGAAGGCAAGGATTTGATAGTCATGCATCCTTTGCCTAGAATAGATGAGATAGATGGTGATGTTGACGATACGAAATACAACAAGTATTTCAAGCAGGCGGCAAACGCAGTGCCTGTGAGAATGGCAATTTTAAAGACATTAATAAAGAACAACCCTAAATAGTCGGGTCGTAGAGGCTTGATTCAAGCAGGTCCTCATCGCACTGAAGCTTGATTATGTTTGTTCTTCCCTTTCCACGTCCACGGGAAATGGTATTTGTAGAGATTATACCAAGCATCTCAAGCTCATTGATAAAGTCAAAAATCCTTCTGTAGGTTACTGCATCCTTTTTTGACACTTCCTTATAGGCATCATACAATTTACCGGAAGTGATTTCCTCGTTTTCATTAGTCAAATTCAAAACAGCTTCCAAAACCCTTTGCTGCTGGGTTGGAAGTGTCTTAACGACATCAACGAATTTATCATGTTCTATCCTGTCCTTAGCCATTTTTACATGTTCGCTTTTGATGGTTTCTGATGCCTCTTCACCGGCAATGAAACCTGAAGTCTTCAATAAATCCAAAGCGAATCTTGCATCACCCTCTTCCTTTGCAGCCATTGCTGAACATAAAGGAATGACGTCGCTTTCAACAACGCCTTCATTGAAGGCAAGTTTAGCCCTTTCGTTTAGGATATCGGTCAACTGACTGGCGTTGTATGGCGGAAAGACAATCTCCTTGTCGTTGAGACTGCTTGTTACCCTTGACTTGATTAATCCCTTGAAATCAAGGAAATTACTGATTGATAAGATTGAAACGTTATCTGTTCTGGTCAAGGTGTATAAAATACCGTCACCGTCCTTGTTAAGCAAAATATCAATTTCGTCCAAAATAACGATTAAAATAAGTTTCTTGCCGAATGCGTTTGTCCTGAAAATGTCACGGAATGTGTTTACGACTTCAGCCTTTGTCCATCCCCTGTGAGGAACGTCACGACCAAGCTTCTTACACAATTGTGCCAGGACCTGGTATTCGGTAGTGTAATCGGTACATCTGATATATTCAATCTTGATGAATACGTCCTGATCGGCTGAGTACTCCAAAAGCTGTGAACGTGCAAATTTGGCGGTAGCTGTTTTACCTGTTCCCGTTTTGCCGTAGATTGTGATGTTGGTTGGAGTTACGTCATTCAGCGCATCAACCCAATATCTGGCAATCTGTGTTACTTGATCTTCCCTGTGTAATAATTTTTCAGGTAAAAACCTATGATCCAAAGGCCTTTTGTCCTTAAATATTACATTTTCTTGTTGTATCCCTTCGAAAATATTGTCTCTTTCAAAAATGTTTGCCATATTCCCACCATAAAATATTATGAAAAAAATAGAAAAATTACATAAGTACAATTTCCAGTGTTAATATATAAACAAGGTCTTAAATAAACTTTTTCATTGTAATAGTGAAAACGAAAAATCTTAAAATTACTTAAAATCCTTTGATTTTGTAAATTATTATTTAAAACTTATAATTTAACTTAAAAAATGATAAGCATAATTTATTTTAAATGAAAATGAATAAAATTAATTTAAATTTTTAACAATTTCGAAGTACCATTTCAATTAAAAGAGTAGTATTTCAAATGTAAAATCTCGCCATAATAATGACAAATCATTGCCGTTTTGGAAAACGGAAAAAATTTTCATGTAATCTATCACGATTTGTCATTAATAGAGGGGGGTACATTTCAAGTGTAACCCATATTTTCCGGCGGAGTGAAATCGAGACATGGGTTTCAACTGTAAAGAAAAAATGATTTTTTCAAAATGATGTTTAAATTAAAAAATAAGTAATATAAGGTCTTGAATCTTGATTTTGAGCAAAAAAAATATAGGTCGATTTCAAGTGTATTTTTCACTTGAAATATACCTCTTCGTTCTTAATATACCTTCGTTAGCGTTTCACTTGAAACACATGTCCCTCTCTCTTAGATGAACATGGAGTTTTCATTGGAAGCTTCAGTTGTAGGGGTATTTACTGTACCGAAAGTCTTTTCGATTAACCATACACACTGGATTTTAGCCTTAAATACCCTTTTTAAAGCGTCATATAAACTGTTTTTAGTTAATCCGTCATTGAAAATCTGATAGGTAATAACATACTGCTGCAATAGGTTGGTTGACTGATCCACTGCAAGCTGACAGTCTACAAGGAACCTGTTGATTTCCATATTTGTTTTAAGGAGGAATTTGGTTCTTTCCTTAGCATCGGTATTGGCCATTAATTCCAGGTGCTGTGGAGATACCTGAGTAGCGCATGCAACAACAATGAAATCTTTTCCTTTTGGTTTAACAACATCCATTATGTTATCCTTTGGAAATTCTACGATAAAATGATAGTCAGAATTATCATCTACTTTTTTTTCTCTGAAAATTCCTTCATCTACAATCCAGTTTTTTACTGTTTCTTCATCAATTGTCATAATATCACTTTAATTTTTTTATATAAATAATAAAATATTTATTTTTTTATTATAAATAATATTTATTATGTTTGAAGTTTTCTTGTTTATTGTTGTTACATTAATTGTAAGCCTTGCAATTGATTTAATCTTCGGAGAACTTCCAACGAAAATCCATCCCGTCGTCATCATCGGAAAGATAATTGAAAAATTCAAGTCAATGTTTATCGCAATGAAAAACAGGCTCTCAGGATTTCTGACAACGACATTTACCATAATCGTTTCATGCCTTATTTTACTTATAATAATGTTAATATCATCAATTAACGATTATCTGTTTATTATTGTTTATTCAATAATGCTTTCATCGACCTATTCAATCAAGATGCTGTTATCAACAGCAAAAAACATCGAAAACGATTTAACTGAAGACATTGAGATTGCAAGAAAGTCAGTTTCATACCTTGTCAGCCGTGACACTGATGAGTTAACGGAAAGCTTTATCGTGTCTGCAACGATAGAAAGCATGACTGAAAACATAACTGATTCATATATCGCTCCCATTTTTTATTTCACGATAGCAGCAGTGTTATTTATTATATTTGATATTAATTATTTTATTATATTACTGTTTATTCCATTCATCTATAGAATATCAAATACGTTAGATGCAATGCTTGGCTACAAGACGGATGAGCTGATTAACATCGGCTATTTTCCGGCAAAGCTTGATGATGTTTTAAATTATGTTCCTTCAAGAGTTTCAGGATTGTTTGTTGTTTTATCTGCATATATTTTAAGGTACAACGGTAAAAATGCCTACAGAATCATGAGAAGGGATGCAAGGAAATGTCCAAGCCCAAACTCAGGATATACGATGGCGCCTACGGCAGGAGCCCTGGACATTCAGCTGGTGAAAAAGGACACCTACATTCTCGGCGACAATACACATGAAATCAATGTCTCCGACATTTCAAAAGCGATAAAGTTAACGTCTCTTACAATCGGATTATTTACAATATTTATATTAATTATAATGACCATATTTTATTTGATAATATGAAAATAGCTATTCTATCTGTTTCCAAAAAGGGTTATGACCTGTCATTGAAGATAAAAAAACTCCTCGGTGATGATTCAACGATAATAAGATGTGATATCTATCACAAGGATGTAAAAAATAATTTTAATCTGATTTTCAATGAATACGACTCAATAATAGCCATTATGGCTTCAGGCATTTTGATAAGAAGCATTTCCGATTTGATAGTATCAAAGACAACTGATCCGGCAGTCTTAAACATTGACGACAACGGTAATTTTGTAATCAGCATGCTTTCAGGCCATCTCGGCGGAGCCAACAGATTAACAAATAAAATAGCGGAGTTAATTGATGCAACTCCGGTCATAACGACTTCCACTGACGTCAATAAGAAATTAGGCATTGACGTTTTGGCCCGGGATCTGTATCTGTCAATCGATGATACGCATGAGATTCTTCATTTCAACAAATCAATTCTTGAAGGTAAAGAAGTTGCCTTTACGGTAAACAGCAATGGAAATTATGATTATCTATTCAATTATTTAAATGAAAATACACTTGAAATGGATGTGTCGATTTATTTTTCAAGCAGGATTAATGATGGTGAAATAGAGGTCGTGTGCGACAATCACAAAATAATGTTAATTCCCCGCAGGGTTGTCTTTGGAATCGGATGCAGGCGCGGAAAAAGCAAGGATGAAATTAATGAGGCCGTAAATAAGGTATTAACTGACTTGAACATGGACAAATCAAGGATTACAATGTTTTCATCTGCAGAGATTAAAAAGGACGAAAAGGGCATTTTGGATTTGTCTGAGGAGTTTAACATTCCCGTTAATTTCGTTGAACTGGATAAGCTGGCATTATTCAAATCAGATGATATTCAGGAATCAGAATTCGTAAGGTCAAAATTCGGCATTGCTGGTGTGTGCGAGCCTTCAGCGCTGATTACGGCAGGCTATGATTCAGAATTAATATATAAAAAAACGGCTTTTGATGGCGTTACGGTTTCGGTTGCGCTTTCAAATAAAAAAATATTAAAAAATTAGATTGCTTCTAATTTTGATAATACTTCCCAAATTAAGGTTCTTGCATGAACTGGTATATTTGGGTCATTGCTGATTTCGTCTAATTTTCCTAAAACTGTACTTATTCTTACGGATTGATCTACTTCTTCATCCTTTAAGAGTTTATTGGATTCATTAGCAGCTTCTCTAATGTTACGTGGAACACTGTTTTCATTTGTGATGTATTCCAGTATTTCACAAACTTCGTCGATATTTTGATTACTCATAATCTCTCCTCCAAATTTAAATTAAAAATAAGTTTTCAAAATAATATAAATTAATTATGTTAAATCTAATATTTAATTGTTTGTAGTGATACAAATATTTTTTATAGAAAAATTTATATTTAAATAAAAGGCAAATTTATTAATATGTCAGACGTAAGTAAAACTACAATAAATTTACCAAGTGATTTGAAAAAAGAACTTAAAATTATGGCTATTCGTGAAGACACTTCATTATCTGGGTTAATTTTAAAAATGATTAATGAAGGTTACGAAGCAAGATTAAAAAAAGATTCAGCTGAATGATATTTCTAAATATCTTTCGCTGAATTCAACATTTTAGAAATAAACTGAGTTTTAGCAGATTCTTCAATAAATACAGCAAGGGATTCTGATTCTTCTAGTGATTTTCCTAAACATACCACACCATGATTTTTCAATATCAGAACGTCTTCTGTTCCAATGTTGTCGGATGCGCTTTTGGCAAGTTCGACTGATCCCGGCACTTCATAGTCGATTAAAGCTATGTAAGGATTTTTTATTTCTCCAAATCCCTCAAGCCTTTTCATTTCATCGGATGAGAATGAAAATCCTGTGACGTGAGGTGAATGGGTATGGACAATCGCATTAACGTCCGGCCTTTTTTTATAGATTTCCAGATGCATTCCTGCTTCTGAGGAAGGCTTTCCCCTGGTCAATGCTTCTCCGTTCATGTCTATAAGAACGATGTCTTTCTGTTCTAAGTCACCAAGTGATTTCAGGGTTGGAGTGATTGCAATGTAGTCTTTTGAAAGCCTTGCGCTTACATTGCCTGATTTGCCTGAAACCAGCTGTCTCTCGTAGATATTCCTGCATACCTCAATTAATTTGGAAACGTCATCTTTCATTAAATCACCATCAGTCTATGAATTTGAATAGTTTGTACTGCCCCTTGTGTATAATTGGAACCTGAGCAGGTGTAGGCTCGATGTTTTTAATCTTTTGATAGTCAGTCTGAGTCTGGAAAGTCCCTGAATTAATCATATGAATTCCGTTATACTTTTTATATGAATTGATGTGAATGTGTCCTGTGTGGAAAATGTCCGGAACATGCTCTATAACCAGGTAGTCTTCAAGTTCTGAAGCCAAAGGTGTTCTTTCACCATAAATAGGGGCCAAGTGTCTTTTTCTTAAAAGCTCTTCCATCATCATTTCATTTTTTTCATAAGAAAGACCTTTAATGGCCATAGGAAGTTCATTGAAACTTTCACCGTGATAAATCAAGACGTTAATACCGTCAAGAGATATTACGGCCGGATTACTTACAAATTCAACGTTGTCAAGTTCATACAATGACTTGGCGTATTCTTCAGGAACAGCAGGCTGCGGCTCGGCCAGTCTTGAAGCGTCGTGGTTTCCGGGAGCTATGATTATCTTGATGTCGCTTCTCACGTTTCCCAAAAACCTTGCGGCCTCATCGTACTGCAGGCGGATATCCTTGATGGAAAGTTCCTTGTCCTGGTTAGGATATACTCCGATGCCGTCCACGATATCTCCGGCAATAATCAGGTACTTGATGTCTTCGGCAATCCTTCTCTGCTCTTCAGTACCGTATTCGCAGTTAATCCAGTCAATGAATTTCTGAAATGCGCCCTCAAGGAATGTCAGGCTTCCGATGTGAACGTCTGAAAGGAAAACAACCCCGAAATCCATTTCCTTTTCCTGGATTCTGGTAACTCCGGGATATATTAATTGGTTGGCTATGGTAAAGTCGCCGTCCCTGTTTGCGATGACGCCGACAACCTCATCCCTTACAAGCTTTTCAGCCTCTGCAAAGAGCTCTTCATTTTTATTGGAGAACAGAATTGATATGGAACCGGTATCGTCTTCGAACTCAACGAATCGGTGTCCGTTTTTCGTGGAGCGGATTTCCTTAACCATTAATATTAAATTGACTGTAGTTTGGCCGTCCTCAATGTCAGCAACTTTTGTGGTCATCTTCAAGTCAGGCCTTTGCTTTAGGATTTTGGACAGCTTCTCATACCTGGACTGGAAATAGCTGATTAGATCGCCGATTTCACCGCTTGTGTATGACTTGTTTGAACTGTCCTGTATAATCTTGAAGTCGTATTGAACCTTTGATTTTTCCAGATTTCTTTTAAACTTTATTTTTGCATCGACTACCTTTTCACCGCTGTCGGAAACATTAACTTCATTATCATCTGATGATTCTTCTTTTGTTTCAGCGATTTCAGGAGCTGGTGAAGGACTTTCATCACCTTTTTCATCCTCGGCAGGCTCTTCTATTTTCCCGCCCATTATCTCATCTATCGTTTTTGCATTGACTGAAATCAAATCTGCAGGCTTAAAATCACCGCTTTTTAACTTTACTATAATGTCTGAAGCGAAATTTGTAGGATTATCTGCTGCCATTACCTTATTATAGGCATCAGGTGATAAATTAATTCCTTTTTTTGCAAATTTAAGTAAAATCTTATTTGTCATATTAGTTAAAATTTTTATTTTCAATATTTATAAACTTTGAGAATTTCAATTTGTAATATTGCTCCCGCCAGGTAATATTCAAATTGCAGGTAAATTTTAGTTATATTTATTATCTATTAAAAATAAACTTAGAATATTATATGTTATTTAAATAGTAAGATGTGATAAAATGGCGAAAGTACTTAGAATATTATTAATCATTGTATTATTTATAATATTTTTTGAAATAGGACTATTCAGTTCATATACAATTGTCACAGCTGAAGTTCCGGATGTTAAGGGATTGATTGACATGCAGGTAACAAAGATAACTGGCTTTTTCAATCCTCAAAACGTCAATGATGTGTTAATCAAGGATCCGACCTACATTAACATATCAAACGAAAAAGAGGTGGCGCTTCAGATGGAAGAGCTGTCTCAGGTTGACGGCGTCAATGTTGAATCAATGAACGTGTCAACCTATGACGATTTGGACAACGATAAAATTAACGTGACCATTGAGGCTTTGGGATACGCTTCCCCGAATTCAACTTCAGGACAAATCATCATTAGCCAGGATCCGGCATATAAGGTGATAGTCACAGGTGTCGCTTCGTTTAAGAGCGGTGAACTAATGGTTGACACGAGCTCGCTGGCTGTCAATTCTGTTTTAAAATTATATTAAGGGAAATATTATGATTAACGTTATTGGAATTGGTCAAAATAGAGAGAACATGACTTTAGGAGCTGTAAAAGCTATTGAAGAGTCTGACATTATTATCGGCTATAAAAAGTACATAAACCAGATAGAGGACTTGATAGCTGATAAGGAAATTCTAAAAAAGGGAATGGGCGATGAGATAGCAAGAGCCGAAGTCGCAATTCAAAAGAGCAAGGAAGGAAAAACTGTTTCATTGATAAGTTCAGGAGACCCTGGCGTATTTGGAATGGCTAACGTACTGTATCAGATTCTTTCAAAGTACGACGATGTGGAAGTCAAGGTTTATCCCGGCGTTTCCGCACTTAATTACGCTTCCTCCAAATTGGGAGCTCCCCTGAATGACTTTGCGGCCATAAGCCTAAGCAACATTTTAACTCCGCTTTCTGAAATTGAAAAGAAGCTGAAATACGCTCTTGAGGCCAATCTGATTGTAGCAATCTATAACCCTATTAGTAAAACACGTAAGGAACCCTTCAGAAGATTTAAAAAATGTGTTTTGGAAATTAAGGGAGAAGATGCATTAATAGGTATCGTTGACAGCACATATGAACCGGCAAAGGAAACGGTCGTCAAGGTAAAGGACTTGACCGAAGACATCGTCAACATGTCCTGCACGCTTATAGTGGGAAACGACCTGACCTACGTTCAGGATGGAAAGCTAGTAACCCCTAGGGGATATGTAATAAGAAGCCCGATTCACGAGCTTTCAAGAAATCATTACGAAAAATTCATCAACGGTGAAATTCCCCACGGCCCGAACAGGGAGTGTGAATTCTATCCGTGCCACTGGGACGGCCAATTCTGCGATTTCTGCTATTGTCCTTTTTATCCGTGCGGAGATTCCTCAACAGGCGGCGAGTGGATAAAGGGCAAGAACGTATGGAACTGCAAGGAATGTCATTGGCCTCACACCGAAGAGGCTGTAAAGTGCCTTAGAGGTCCTATAGAAGAAATCATAGAAGAAGTTGATGATTTAAAATCTAAAAAGAAAACATTATTGAAATTAAGAAGAGCATGCTTATTGAATAATAATCCGAGGGATTTATAAAGAGGGATAAAAATGTCGATTAAAAATCTTTTAATTGAAATGAAAAACATGTCGGAGCTGATGGTTGATTTGGCTTACTCGGCTGTTCTGTTCAACAGCATAGATGCTGCTGAAGAAGTGTTGACTTTGGAAAATAGAGTCAACGCCATGAATTATGAAATCAAAAAGGAATCCTTGGTCGCAGCAAGATCATATGAGGATGCAGAAAAGCTGACTGCACTGCTTGAGATTGCTGAAGCTGCTGAAAGTATGGCAAATGCAGCAAAGGATTTGGCTGACCTTGTAATTAAAGGGATTAAACCGCACCCTGTATTCAAGATGGTTATGGAAGAATCCGATAAGATGATTGCAAGAATCAGCGTTGTTGAAGAATCAGACTTAACTAATAAGACATTGGGAGAATTGTTTTTAGCTAACCGTACAGGAATGAGAGTTATTGCGATTAGACGTGGAGAATCCTGGATTTACGGACCTGATAAAAACACAATGATTCTTCCTAATGACATTTTACTTTTAAAAGGAACAGATGAAGGCGCAGAGCTTTTAAGAAAGCTTGCAAGCGCAGCATGTTCATTTGAAGACATTCCAGAAGAATTAGAAGATGAAGATTAAAAAGAAGTGATTAAAATGATTAGAGGGAGTGATATGCTTGAAAGCAAACAAGAAGAAGAATCGCATTTCACTGTCTTCTATCCAGGACTTCTTTTCAGAACACGATTCAGTAATTAAGGAAAGCTTCATAGCTCTTTTAATCTGTGCTTTGGGAGATTTGTTTGCAGGAATTTTACTTGGAAAAATGACCTTTTTCCTTGAAACATTCCCTGGACTGCTTGTTATTATTCCGGGTGCTATCGGAATGAGAGGAAACATTTTCGGTTCATTTGCCTCAAGAATCTCTACAAACCTGCACATCGGTATGATATCTCCAAAGTTCGAGCTGTCAGAGCAATTGAACAATAACATTCTTTCTTCATTCGTACTGACACTTATTCTGTCACTCTTTTTGGCAATAATAGCTAAGATATTCTGTATTATATTCCATTTCGAGTCCATCGCACTGATTGACTTTATACTGATAAGCGTCATTGCGGGAATCATTTCCACCATTATAATGCTTCCTGTAACCATGTTTATTTCATTCAAGAGCTTCAACCACGGATGGGATCCCGACAACATCACGACGCCGTTAATTGCAGCTATCGGGGATCTGTTTACCTTACCGGCAATAGTGGCTTCACTTTACGTTCTGAATTATCTGAATACCAGCTTATTGATTAAGGAAATATTCACGTTAATATTAACGGTATTCGTCATTTCAGCTTTTGTTTACGTGTTCAGAATGTCAAGCGAGTCAAAAAAAATAATTACCCAGTCCACTCCTGTTTTACTCGTATCATCAATTTTGGGAGTTTCAGCCGGAGGAATATTCAACAGCTCCATTGAAACCCTGCTTACCAATCCGAGCCTGCTTACCTTGATGCCGCTCTTCTCAGGCGAAAGCGGAAGTCTTGTAAGCATATTGAGTGCAAGGCTGTCCTCAGGTCTTCACTATGGTCTTATTGAGCCTTTAAGAAAGCCTGAAGGCGAAAGTCTGCACAATTTCATGATTTGTTACGTTCTGGCTATTGTGATGTTTCCGCTCATCGGTTTTATAGCCGAAAACTCAACCAACATCCTCGGCTCAGCGGGAGTCGGCTACCTTAATATAATACTGATTTCGCTGATTTCCGGCCTGATTCTGATTTCAGTGATGATTTTTGTAGTATACTACATTTCAATCACATCATACAACAGGGATATTGACCCGGACAATATCGTAATCCCTATTTCAACCAGTGTAACCGATGCAATTTCAAGTCTGATATTGATTTCAGTATCACTCTTTATTTTAGGCGCATTAATCTAGCTCCATGCCTTCAGCACGAAATCGCACGCCTGGGTTGTAAAGTAGTCGTATTTGAGATTGCCCTTATCGAAATTCTTTGGAACGGCCACTAAAACGGCTTTTGCATCATTTTTGTCAAGGTGAATGAATACCACCGAGCTTGTGTCATTGACTTCAAAAAGTGAGCTTAATTCATTATTCAAATAAATTGATGTTTTGCTTGCAAGCTTTCCCTCGTAGTCCTTGAAATGTGTCGTGTCGATTGAGTAGCTGAGGCTGTTTTTTTCGCTTTCGTCAATCAGCAGATAATAATCCGAGCTTCTCAGGTTTTTTTCAAAGAGCTTGAAATAGTTGCAGCTGTATTCACTCTGCCTGTGGTTGTGGTTGCATTTGCCGTCAACCGTAAAGTCCTTAATAACATACTTTTTATAAAAGTCGCATTTCACGATTCTGTTGACGCTGTAGGCGTTTGCGGAACTTTCATCATCACCTATTTTTACACTTGAAATTGATGTCTCATGTGGTATCAGCTCCATGGAGGAGTGAAATTTATTGTCGAAGATCTTTTTGGTGACAAGATTGTCGTAGTCCCTGCCGAGTTCTAGGATTTTAAAGTACGATACACTGTTTGGAATGACATTTTCGTATTCGTTGACTATGGCAAGTCCAACCCTTTTGGCCTTGAAGTCTTCCCAGTTCTGAGGAACTCCTGGGTCGTTTATAAGACTGTCACATACCTCGTTGATTGTCTTTTCAATGTTGTCCGTTTCTATGCCCTTTGAAATTTTCTCGGATGATATCTCTGTGGCAAGTGTGATAATACCCAAAATCAGTATGATGACAATTGCCACCACAAGTATTTCAAGTGTAAAGTTACCCCTGTTGTCCATTGTAAACCAACCCGTATTTTTTGCAGTGTGACTCATCGAGAATCAGGCTGTTGATGTCGTTTTCATCCAGTTTCTTTCCGTTGTACCTGTCATGAAAGATGACGTGGTCCACGCATGAGACAGTTTCGTTTGTAATAAGGGTGTGGGGGTGAATGAAGACTTCCATTCCGTAATGGGGACACGTTCCCTTTCCCTCAAGCCTGCACAGATAGCAACTTCCGTCCCTGCTTTCATGGAAATATCCGTTTTTAAGACACTCCTTAAGTGTATTCCCGTCGCCGTGATGAACATATGGGTCATAGGGGCACTTTTTAATAATCATCGGCGACGACGCCAGAATGTAGGACTCATAGGACTTGGCGTTGTGCTTAAGCAGGTACTGTGCCAGCGATTCGAAGTAGTATATCGTCTTGTCGTCATGGTTTATGTTGTTGTAGGCTGTTATCATGGCATATGGAAGCGGATCGTTTAATCCCTCAATCGATGAGTTGCTTTCTAAAACGCCATCGAACTGCTGTGAGTCCTTATCCGCCTTCACCCGAACCTTAAACAATACCTTCCATGGAGTGTCCGTGCTTTCAACCGATACGACCTCGGAGCGTATGTCTATTCCGTATTTTTCCCTGTATTCGGCATTGACGTCTTTTAGCTTGCCGTTTAGAATCTTTGCTATTTCCTTTCTGCTGTCCTTTACCTTGTGTGCGTGATATAGTTTGTCCGTTTCTTCAGCTATTGAATCCCTTCCTAGCTGCTCCAAATTCTTGTTGTAGTCATCGATAATGTATTTGAAGTTATCGCTTGCAATGGAATCGATGTTTTCGCTTTCAATATAATTTAAACTGTTTACAACAAATATTACAATCAGAATGAGGGATACAACCAATATAGCTGTTGTTCCTGTAATTATATTTCCTCTGTTGTCTATCGAATTCATGCATAAAATTAGAATGATATTTTTAATATTACTTTTTGAAGTGCGACTGTGTGATTTTTCACATCCTTTATATATGATTTTTTCAAAAGTCAGTTTAAAGGTTAATTTTTTATATTAAATGAATATAATATAGTAATTAATTAAAAGATTTATGGAGGATTAATATGTCAGATACCGTTAGAATGTGGCGTCATATACAGCAAAGATATAATCTTCTCGGTTCAAAATGTAATGAATGTGGCGATGTATTTTTCCCGTCTCGTGTAGTTTGTCCAAACTGCAGAAGAAAAGGGAAACTGGAACCGTTCCAATTTTCAGGAAAAGGAAAGATTTATACTTTTTCAATTATCAGATCACCACCTGATGATTTCAAGAAAATGGCACCTTATGCCGTTGCAGTAATCGAGCTTGAAGAAGGTGCAAAACTGACTTCACAAATTGTTGACTGTGATGTTGACGACATTGAAATCGGAGATCCTGTTGAAATGGTATTCAGAAGAATTTCCGAAGATGGCCCTGATGGAGTAATCTCTTACGGGTTCAAATTCAAATTAGTTAAATAATTTTGCTTTTTTTCGGGAATGTAATACTTCCCTTAAAAATTTTCCACTTTTTTTAATAAATACTTTTAAATAATACATTTTTAAGAAATATTATTATGTCAAATAATAATGGAATTTTACTTATTAGCCATGGTAGCAGTTTACCTTATGGTGAAGTTACTTTTAATGAAATTAAAGATAAATTTATCAAAAAAACTGGATTTGCAACCGAAGTAGGTTATATGAAGGTTTCACAGCCGAGTATTGCAGGTGCAGTTGAGATATTAAAAAATGAAGTTGATGATTTAAACAAGATTATTGCAATGCCTGTCTTTCTGGCTCCGGGAATTCATACCAACATTGATATTCCTATACTTTTGGGCCTTGAGCCTTTGGAAACAGATCCTAGATGCCCTGACGGCAATTATCCTGATGAACATTACTTATCCATAGCTGACGACGTTGAATTCGACGGTGAAATCGAGTTATTGCCGGCTATCGGACCGGATGATGACCTGCTTAAGTTCATCGACAAGAGAATTGATGAAGCCTTAAGCGAATCAGAATTAAATGACGATGCGGCAACCGGTGTTTTACTTGTTTCACACGGAAGCAGGCTGAAATATAATAAGGAATTCATATCCGCACTCTTCGATAAGTTTGAAAAGACCACAGATTATCCGTGCAACTTCGGATTTATGGAATTGGAAGAGCCTGATATTCCTACAGCCATTGACTCCTTGCTTGAAGATAATGAGATTGAAAGACTGATTGTTGTTCCCGTTTTCATTGCTCCTGGAGTTCACACAACCAACGACATTCCAACCATTTTAGGCCTTAAGGAGCCTGATGAGCATCATCATCACCACCATCATGACCACGATCACGACCATGAGCATGGCCACGAACATCATCATCACCATGATTTGACAGCCATTGACTTTGACGGTGAAATCCTATACCCGGAACCGATTAAGGCCGATGACATCCTAATAGACATTTTGATTAAAAAAGTTAATGAAGCACTTTAGATTAACTTTTTTTCATTTCATTTTTTTAACTAAGATTTAAATATTTTTAATTATAAATTATATTAGTAATAAAATTTGAGATGTTATTATGATTGACGAAAAGACTGGTATTCTACTTTTAAGTCATGGAAGTAGATTAGATGACGGTGAAGAAGTAATTAAAGCTTATACTGATATGTATAGAGAGGAATTCCCTGGTGCTGCTGTTGAATACGGCTTTATGGAAATAAGAAAACCTGGAATTGCTGAAACCATTAACAAGTTGACTGCAGAAAACGATTTGGAAAAAATCATTGTTGTTCCCGTATTCGTTGCACACGGACTTCACACAAAAAGGGACATTCCGGGATTATTGGGCATTGAAAGCGACTTTTCCGAAGAGGACGCCCACGGACATCATCACGACCATGACCACGGACATGATCACGGTCACGGACATGGCCACGGACATCATCATCACCACCATCACGATGATGATGACGAGGAATTCGAATTTGACGGTGAAATTATCCTAACCGATCCCCTTGGTGTGGACACAAGATTATATGAAATCATCAAGGACAGAATTTCAGAACATTTATAGGATGTTCTGATAAATTTTTTTCTTTTTTTGCTAAACATTTATATACTATGATAGTATAAATTATATTACACCGAAATTTTTTTAGTGATATACATGAAATTTAAAAATATTTTTTTAATTACAATTATACTCTTAGCTATTTTCTCAATTGCTGCTGTAAGCGCAGAGGATGTAGCTAGTGATGATACTCTCATAAGTTCAGATGTGGACGATGATGAGGTTGCATTGAGTATAGATGAAGATTCTATTATTCAATCAAGTTATGTTGATATTATAAATGACGAAATTTTAGCAAACGGCACTGGTGATGGTAACGGAACCGGTGATGGCGATGGTAACGGAACAGGCAATGGAACTGACGGAAATGGAACCGATAACGGAACAGATAATGTTACAAAGTCTATCGTATCCAGCGATTTAGTCAAATATTACAAAAACGACACCCAGTTTATTGCAACTTTCTTTGATTCCGAAGGTAATTTATTAGTAAACCAGACTGTTTTCCTCAGCATCAACGGAGGTAACTACAACAGAACCACCAATGCAAGCGGTATGGTTAAATTCTCAATAAACTTAAATCCTGGTCAATATAAGCTTACAACCACCAATCCTGTAACAAATGAATCCGTTATTAATAACGTTACTGTTTTAACTACAATGAACGGAACTAACGTTACCAAATACTATAAAAACGGAACCCAATACTACGTTACGATATTGGACGGTCAGGGCAATCCTGCAGCAAACACCAATGTTACCTTTAACATCAATGGTGTTTTCTATACCAGAGTTACAAATCCAAACGGTACTGCAAGATTGAACATTAACTTGAATTCAGGTAGTTATGTTGTTACAGCTCAAAACAGCATTAATAATGAAACCATTTCAAATAAGATTACTGTTTTGCCTACAATTTCCGGTAACAACATTAAAAAGTATTATAAAAACGATACCCAGTACTATGCAACCTTTGTTGATTTCCAAGGTAATCCTTTAAGCAAAACCAAAGTTAAATTCAACATCAACGGTGTAATGTATGAACGTGAAACCAATGAAAACGGTACTGCAAGATTAAACATTAATTTAGAGCCTGGTAAATACACCTTAACAGCTATCAATCCTGTTACCGGAGAACAGGCTTCCAATACTGTTGAAGTGCTCAACCTTATTTCCACCAAAAACTCACAAAGCGGAGGAAATATCTCAATTGAGTACAATACCGGTGCAAAATACACTGTTGTTGTCCGTTATAACAACGGTACCATAGCTTCTAATGTTAATTTAACCTTTAACATTCACGGTGTTTTATACAACAGGGTCACCGATGAAAACGGTACTGCTTCAATAACTATTAACTTACTCCCTGGAGATTACGTTATTACCACTTACGCTAACGATTGTACACTTTCAAACCTCTTAAAAGTAAGGGTAACTCCAAGCATTAAAATCGTAAGTACCACAGTTAAGTCCGGCGGTCTTTTCCAATTCTACTTAACTGAAAAGAATACTGGAAATCCAATTACCGGTAACCACTTCGGTATTTTCTACTTCAACGGTACCACCTGGGGATCATACCCTGACGGAAGCGGACTCGTTTCATTCACCCTTAATTTCCCACCTGGAAATTATTTAACCTATGAAGGTATGATTGATGACGGCTGGTATTCATTCTACTTAAACGGAAATACTGTTAAAATTACTGAATAGATAATGTGATTTTTCACATTACTCTTTTACTTTTTTTTATTAAGATTTATTAATTTTAAAAACTATACTAATATACATGACTTTAAAAGTCTCTGATATTGGTGAAAAAGAATTAATTAGCTATATTTTATCCAAATCTAAGGATATTGTCCCGGATGATACGGCTATAACTGAATTGAATGACACTAATTTGATTTCAACCTGCGACATGCTTATCGAGTCAAAGCATTTTCCCAAAGGAATGTCTTATTTTCAAATGGGCTTCAAGGCAGTGACGGTTAATGTCAGCGATTTGGCTGCAATGGGATCAGAGCCTTTAGGATTTCTCCTGGCAATTGCCCTTCCCAAGGATTTGGAAGTTGATAATTTCAGGCAAATCATTAATGGCGTTGTTGAGGCCTGCAGTTTCTATAATATCCCGTTAATAGGCGGGGATACAAATGAAGCGGATGAAATAATAATTTCAGGAACCGCTTTAGGCTTATGTGATGCTCCATTAATGAAGGACACAGCCAATGAAGGAGATTTAATCTGTTTAACCGGCGATATAGGCCTTGCCGCCCTAGGTTTTAATCTTGAGGGTGAAAACGTTTACACCGAACATGCACTCAGGCCTTTAGCCCCCATTAATGAAGGCAAAGCCATTAATAACGCCGGAGCCACAAGCGCAACCGACATCACCGACGGACTTGCATCTGAGCTGTATGAAATGAAACCGGATTCACTGGGCTTCATGATATATGAGGAAAAGCTTGAAATATCAGATGAATACAAAAAAATATGCTCTGATTTGGGCTTGAATTATTTGGATTTGGCTTTACATGTCGGAGAGGACTTTGAACTTGTATTTACCATTTCAAAAGACAATGATTTGGACATTAATTACTCTGTTATAGGCGAGGTCAATTCAACCGATAAAATCGAAATCACACTAATCGACGGTGAAGTAAGAGAGATTGAAAAAAGAGGATATAATCACTATGTTAGTTAGTCAGAATTTATACAAGAGAAGTTCAAAAACGCAGAAGGTCAGATGTGAAATCTGTGCGAATTACTGCAAAATAGCCGAGGGCAAAGTTGGAATATGCAGACAGCATAGAAACGTTAACGGCCAGCTTTTTGACTTAAGCTATGGAATCGTATCATCCCTAAGTCCAGATCCAGTTGAAAAAAAGCCTCTCAATCATTTTCTGCCGGGCACTTTCACCTATTCGATAGGCGGTTTTGGGTGTAACATGACATGTTTGCACTGTCAGAACTATACTATTTCACATGAATATGAAAATTTAAGAAGGGGGATTAAAATACTACCAGAAACGATTGTGGAAAATGCACTTAATTATGGTTGTCGGTCAATTGCTTGGACCTATAATGAACCTACGATACACTTACCTTTCAGCAAAAAAACCTCTCTTCTTGCAAGGTCAAAAAACTTGAAGGTGATATATGTCACCAACGGCTACATGTCAGGCCAGTCACTTGAGGAGGTTTTGACTTTTGTCGACGCATTCAATATAGACGTGAAGTCAATGTCCGAGGATTTCTATAAAAAGGTCTGCGGCGCAGACTTGGATGTCGTTTTGGACAATGTAAGACAGATTTACATGGCCGGAAAGCACGTTGAACTGACTAATTTAATAATTAACGATTACAATGATTCGGAAGAAGAAATAACTGAGTTTTGCGATTTTGTGGTTGATGAACTGTCGGCCGATGTGCCAGTTCACTTTTCAAGGGCGTTTCCATACTATAAGATGACTGACATAACGCCTACAAATGCTGAAACTCTTTATAAGGCTCGAGAAATCGCGCTAAAAAAAGGAATAAAAAATGTTTATTTGGGAAATATCTGATTTATTCCCCAAAACTTACTCTTTCGAATTTTTCTAATGTTTTCAATGATTTTGTTGCATCCACACCGATTTTTGTTGTGGTACCGTCACTTTCGGCTACGGGATCAAGTGATGAGCCTCTTACGTTAGGAACAATCATGATGTCCCTGTCTCCTTTTACACGTGTGGATATTGCATATTCAACGTCTTCAGCATCAAACACGTTAACGTCGGTGTCTACAACAACGCAATGCTTAAGGGAAGGATGAGCTGATAATGCAGCCATTATGGCGTTTTTGCCGTCCCCTTCGGTTTGTTTGTTAATGGAAACAACAGCATGAAGCCAGCAGCAGCCTCCTTCAGTCAATACAACGTTTTCAACTGTAGGAACTGCATTCTTTACGGACTTGAATATTCTAGGCTCCTGAGGAAGACCCTGCAATAGCTTATGTTCAAATCCGGCAGGAATTATTGCATGATAATGAGGATTATCCTTCTTGATGTGCATCTTTTCCAGGTTAATGACCGGCTGGTCACGGATTATGTCATAAGTGTCGGTTAAGTCAACGAATGGTCCTTCGCTAACGGTTTCGGTTACTGAAATCTTACCTTCCAGGATAATGTCGGCCTGAGGAACTTCCAAATCGCCGATTTTAATTAACGTTAATTCGCCGTCCTTAAATGCGTTTGCAACCTCCATTTCGTTGTAGTCGATAGGTATTGAGGTCGTGCTTGCAAGCAGGATTGCCGGATCCATTCCGATAGCTATTGCGATTTCCAAATCCTCGCCTAGCTTTTGAGCTTTCTGGAAATAGGTATAGAGATTTCTCGGAACGATTCTGATGACGAGCCTTTTATTATCCAAGACCATCATCCTGTGGATTGAAGCGTTCTGAATGCCGGTTTCCGGGTCACGTGCAAAGACAACGCCTGCGGTAATGTATTTGCCGCCGTCCCTTTTATAATGGGTTAATATAGGTATTTTATCCAAATCTATTTCCAAGGTGTTGTATTCACTTAAATCGGTGAATTTGTCAACTTTAATGGGATTGTCGCTTGCTTCAATAATCTTTTCTGTAATCTCAGATACTTCGCAATTTATTGACTTTGCTATCTTTTCACGGGTGTTGCAGATTCCGGAAACGACAGGAATGTCAAAGCCCTTTACGTTTTCAATTACTACGGTATCTTTGGGATAATCCCTCAATGCACGTGCAACTTCAAATTCACAAGATAACTCTTCAGTTATTTCAATAATGTTTTCATCGTTAATATCCATTTAAATCCCTACAAATTGATTTTTTTATCCTTTAATTTTGTTAAAAGTTCAATAATATTGGTATCTTTAATTGAAAGTATTTCACCGGTAAGGACTCCCGCATTTCTTCCGTTGTTAATTCCCACGGTTGCTACAGGCACTCCAGGCGGCATGTTAACGGTGGTAAGCATATGTTCCCTTCCAAGCTCGTTTTCGCATGGAACTCCGATGACCGGCCTGTCTGTAAGGCCCACCAGCGCTCCGGTAACTTGTGATGAGTTTGAGCTGATTCCGATAAATATCTTTGAGTTTTCAACGGACTTGACGTAGCTTTTGAATTTCTGGTTGGATCTTATCGGACATACCACTTTCATGTTATAGCTGATTTTAAGCCTGTCCAGGGTAGCGGCTACTTTTTTAGCAGTTATCAGGTCTGAATGCCTTCCGGCTATTATTGCGACGTCTGCGTCCTTTTTGATTAGTCTATCATCGATTTCAACGAATTCGTCATCGCTGATTTCCATATTTTCAACGCTTAGGAAGTCCTTTACAAGGTATTTCTTGTCTTCAAGTTCGTCAACGATTTTATTGCTGTCATATACCTTGCGTTCATATTCCTTTCTCAGCTTAATGACCTTCTGGCGAATTTCATCATCGTGAATGGCCATGAATTGCGCGGCAAGTATTGCTCCGTTGTCTCCCCTGTCGATTCCGACCGTAGCGATAGGTGAAGGATAAGGCATTTGAACACATGAGTCCAGAGCATCAATGCCGCCGGTTTTAACGTCAACAGGAACTCCAATAACAGGTCTTGGAGTATAAGCCGCTATTGCGCCGGGTAAGTGGGCGGCAAGACCCGCAATTCCTATAAACACTTCAATTCCAGCATCAGTTGCTTGTTTTACAATTTCACGGACAAGTTTGGGTGTTCTGTGGGCTGAGGCAATTTTTAAACTGTAAGGGATTTCCAATTTTTCAAAAATATCCATACATTTCTCAGCGATGGCAATGTCAGAACCACTTCCTAAAATAATCATTACCTTCGGAACCATTTTAAAATACCTTCTAAAATTTGATAGATAATAATAAGATTTTTATTATATTAATATTTTAATAAAATTTCCTACATTTTACTAAGCATATCCCGAAAATTTCGATAAAACTGGAATTTTTGACATTATTAAAACTATAATCCAAGATATTAAAAATATAAAGACACTACTTGATAAAAACAATAACATAATTTCACTACCCGTACCTTTAACAGGAACATAGTGAAAAACAATTAAATATATGAATATATGGACTAAATAAATACCATAACATGATTTAGATATTGAAGTGAAGAATTTTTTCATTTTAAACTTTTTTAATGGAAGATTTTTTATAAATAAGAAGACAGCAGTTGCTTGAATAATTCTAATAATGCTAACATCTAATAATGATGTAAAACCTGCTGGAAAATTAGCAAAAATAAGATTTAAATTATAGTCTTGATTGAATAAGACTTCAATAATAGATGTAATTATAAATATTATAATTGAAATAATTAAGACATTTCTTTTATTTTTAAATTCAAGTCCTGATAAGAAATATCCTAAACTCAAATAACCAATTGGTAATATGAAAAATGTTAAATCAATATACGTATATGCTTTAAAAAAGGATAATAATTGATATAATATTGATGAAATAACAAACATTATTACTAGATATTTAGTTGAATTTAATTTATCAGTTTTAATAAATTCATTTATTATAGGAATCGTAAAATACACGCCAATCATAAGCCAGAAGTACCATGAAAGCGGAAAATTAAAAAATGTTGTATATATACATTCTGTTATTTCAGGTTGTGATGTCATCCCATTAGGAATTATCAAAGCTAGAATTATAAGGATTATCCAAAATAAATATGGAATAGTTATTCTTTTTATTCTTTTTTTTAAAAATGAATAATTTGATTGATAATTTCTATTTAATAATAATGATCCAGTTATCATTAAAAAAACGGGAACAGCAAATTTAAATATTTCAGCAAAATAAGATATTGTTATATTCATCACTTTCGCGGAATTACCTAAAGCAAATATATGTATAACAATAACACTAAAAATTGATATTGATTTTAAAATATCTATGTAATAAATTCTTTCTTTATTTTGCATATTTATTTTATTATTGAAAGTGATATTAAAATTATATGGTGGGTTATCAAATTCTTAGTACCATTTTAGAAGTTCCGATTGATAATGTTTGCTTTTTCAACTAATTTTTTTACCGTAAAACATCACACGACGTGCTGAAAAGTTCCAGAAGAGTACCAGGATAGATGCTAATATCTTTGACCATAGATAGTTTATTGAACACATGTCAGTAAAGATATAAAGCAGTATTTCAGTAAATATTAAGCCTACAAAGCTTATCGCTAAAAAGAGGTTGAATTCGATAGCCCTGTTTTCGATTTGGCTTTGATTGAATACCCATGACGTTGAAAGATAATAGTTTGCAAGTACTGATATGAAAAATGCAATGGCCGCTGATATCAGATAATTGACGCCAAAGAACTGTACCAGTGCGAAATATATGCTAAAATCGATTATAAATGCGGTTCCTCCAACGAATATGAATCTGAAAAACTGAAGGAAAATGTTATCGGTTTTATCTACAAATAGCTTTCTTGTCAAATCCTTAATTTTAATCACCTTAATATAGCATCGTTGCAATGAACATGATTGCACTTGATAAAAATATTGTTATACATGTTATTATTGTAAGTTCTTGATTTTTAAAGTTTTTATTGTTGACATTGAATATCAGGGGAATCAGAACCAGCACTGGCAGGAAATATCTTGGAACTACGCCGGCATCCAGAAGGTTAATTGATCCGACGGGAGCCCAAGTCAGGTATTGGACAATATAAGTCCCTAAGATTATTATAGCTATAATAAAACCAATTATTAACCTTTTGTTTTTGCTTAAATTTTCCTTTATAGGATAGAATAGTGCAAAAAGCATCGCGAAGATGAAGTAAACGTAGTTTAATAATGCAGATGTTGGATATTCTGAATAGAACCTTGTAAGTGCATAAATCTGTGTAGGCAGCTGGTCTCCAATCCGCGCAAAGGTAACTATTGCCTGAGGATTTGACATTAAATAGGAAATCTGCTCTGTTGAATTGACATGTTTTATTTTGAAAAGTTCTCTTCTCCATGAATGGGTTATGCCATCGACTGCGTAAAATTTGGACCATGCCAGTAAGGACAAAAGGACAATTACAATTGAAATCAGTATAGAATAATAATCGCTAGGGGTTTTGAACTTGCTTTTAGGAATTATCACTAATAAAAGAATTAATGCTCCTAAGGTTACTTTGGTCAATCCTAAAACCACAACCATTACCGTATAGATTAAAATATGCTTTTTGGTTAGGCTTGCATCTTTTGATTTGTACATGTGGGCCAGATAGGCGATTACCACCAGCGTGAAACTGAATATGAATGCATCGCTGCTGCATGATGCCGCCTGAATTATGCTTAACGGGAAACAGGCTATCACGGCCATAGGCATCTTAAGCATTGGTGTTTGCTTGATTGCAATACCGCACAGTCCCGCATACAGAAGAAGGTTGCAGATTCTTGCAAACCACAAAAGGGAAATGTTATTTATGTTTAAAATCTTTGCAAGCTCAATTCCTATCGCCTGAGCAATGTAGACGTAAAATGGATTCTGCTGAAATGCCGAATTCGAAAGGACTTCGGTGAAATTAATCTTTTGAGTATCCCAGTCCGTTTCGAAAATTGTATGGTCTCTCGGTTCAGTGTTGCTTGTGGATTCAATTGTCTTAAATCCTGAAATGTTGTCCTGCGTAATGTATTCAGGAAACAAAACGCCCTGTGTGGTTATTTCGGATCTTGTAAAATGCTCCAATTCATCTGAAACGCTGCAGATTGGTGATAGGAAAACACACATCATTCCGAAAAGGATAATTATGATAACGGCAGTCTTATGAATCTTTCTTTCCTTAACGTAGCTGGCTATTGAAATTATTCCAAAAATCAATGTTACAAATAGGATTATGATTTCCTTTAATGGAGAAGCATAGTTGTCCTGAGTAAACAGGCATAATGTGGCAAAAATAGTCAGGATTATAAATGCCAGAAAATAATTTCTGTTCTGCTTATCTGCAAAATCCTCCATCAATCTATTCATGTATTCTAATTTGTTTTTTTAATATATTTAAGTTTTATAATTAGAAAGTATTTTATTATTTAAAAAATAAACTTATAATAAAAGAAAAGGATTTTTAAAATGAAAACTGCTATTCTAATTCCATGCTACAATGAAGAAATGACTATAGAAAAGGTCATCCTCGACTTTAAAGAGCATATGCCTGAGGCTGATATTTACGTTTATGACAATAATTCCACCGATAACAGTTATGAAATCGCCAAAAACACCGGAGCTATTGTTAAAAGGGAATTCAAGCAAGGAAAAGGTAATGTTGTAAGGTCAATGTTTCGCGACATCGATGCCGACTGCTACATAATGGTCGATGCCGACGATACCTATCCGGCTGATGTGGGCCCTCAAATCGAAGAGCTTATTTTTTCCGGAAAGGCGGACATGGTAATTGGAGACAGGCTTTCAAGCACTTATTTTGAGGAGAACAAGCGCAGATTCCACGGATCTGGAAACAAGTTTGTCCGAAAATTCATCAATACTGTTTATGGAAGCGACATATCAGATATTATGACCGGTTTGAGAGGCTTCAGTTGGGAATTTGTCAAATCGTTTCCGGTTTCTTCAAAGGAATTTGAAATCGAAACCGAAATGACGATATTTGCCCTAAACCATAATTTCTCAATAGAGGAAATTCAAGTTGAATATAAGGACCGTATTGAAGGCAGTGAATCAAAATTAAATACTTACAGCGATGGATTAAAGGTAGTCAGGTTAATGTTTTCATTCTTTAGGGATACAAGGCCATTCGTGTTCTTTTCAATTGTTACTTTAATTTTATTGTTTATAGCTTTGATTTATTTCATTCCGGTTTTACTCTCTTTTTTACAGACCGGATACGTGGAAAAAATCCCTACATTAATTATCGTTTCAATTGTTGTTGTAGTTGCCACGATAATATTTTTCACAGGCGTAATCCTTCACGTAATTAAAAAGCAGCATGACGAGTCATTTGAACAATTCCTGACAGGCTTAAAAGTAAATAAAAAATAAATCTAATTAAAATTATCTTCTTTTATGATATATTTAGGTCTGTTTTTAGTTTCAATATATGTTTTTGCAAGGTACTGACCTAAAACTCCTATTGAAAAGAGCTGTATACCTCCAATAAGTAAGATAATGCTTATTGTAGATGGCCAACCGCTTACTGGGTCTCCGAAAATCAGCGTTCTTATAACGATGAAAAGAATTGAAAAGAATGATATTATTGAAAATATGATTCCGATAATCGTTGAAATGTAAAGCGGAGCAACGGTAAATGACACGATTCCCTCAATCGAATATTTAAACAGCTGCCAGAATGACCAGCTCGTTTCGCCTTCAGCCCTTTCTATGTTTTCGTATTCAATCCATTTGGTGTCAAATCCGACCCACTGAAATATTCCTTTTGAAAAACGGTTAATTTCATTCAATTCAAGAACGGAATCCACAACGTTTCTTTTCATCAGTCTGAAGTCACGGGCGCCGTCAACAAGCTCGATATCACTCATCCTGTTCATTATGCTGTAGAATCTTCTTGCGAAAAATGATCTTATTTTCGGCTCGCCGGTTCTTGTGACGCGCCTTGTGGCGACAATGTCATAGTCGTCGATGTATGTAAGCATTTCAGGTATTAATGACGGAGGATCCTGCAGGTCAGCATCCATTAATATTACATATTCTGCAGTCGTTTTCTTCAGTCCCGCATAGATTGCAGCTTCCTTTCCGAAGTTCCTTGAAAATGAGATGTATTTCGCGTTTTCAAGCTTTTTGATTTCAGCTAATGTATCATCATCTGAACCGTCGTTAACAAAGATGATTTGCCAGTCGATGTCATCATTTAAGACATTGTCTATTTCGATATAAAACCTGAGAATGTTTCTTTCTTCATTATAGCATGGAACTACGATTTCTAAATTCATATTAAGTACCTAAATTATCCTCATTCGAATTGCTTTTAAATTCATTCACCTTAAACATTAATATCAATTATTATATTTTTAATATTATTTAAATATCATATCCGCTCAATATTATTATAATGGAATTTGAAGTTAATTTTGAAAAGTATTACAAATCAGCGATTGAAAACAGGAAATATCTATTGATTTACTTTTTACTTGTTTTAGTTTTGACCCTGTCCATAGCGTCAGTCGACAATTACGCTCATCCAGTCATGGAATTGGGTGTTTTTGTTTTAACAATTATTTTTGGTGTATTTTCAATCATTTATTATGATTTGCATGACAGCGAGCTTTATAAGGTTGCATTTATTGTAATAATATTATTCGGATTGATATGTGCATTTTTAACTCCAATGTGTGTTGTTCCGGATGAAAATGAGCATCTGGTCAGATCAGAGTTAACTTCAAGCGGCGTATTGATACCAGAACCTCAATTCACAAACAATAGCTTTACAGGATTCAATACAATCAAAAGTGCCGTTGATTTTACCAGTCAAATAGGAAACACGGTTTTTACAAGCGACATTGACAATCTTAAAATCGATTATACTCCGGTTATCTATTCTTCGGCCTTTATGCAGAATCCATTTTTCGGCTATCTCGCTCAGGGAATCGGCATATTTTTTGCCAAACTCCTTGACTTAAACATGATTTGGATTTTATGGCTCGGCCGCATTGGAAATTTAGTTTTATATGCATTCCTTATTTCAAGGGCGGTAAAAAAAGCCTCAGTCTTTAAGATTCCATTAATGGCAATGGCATGCATACCATTAGCCCTTTTCCAGGCCGCATCATTAAGCATTGACGTCACGATAAACGGATTGGCTTTTCTCATTATCGGATACTTTTTATATATGCTTAAATCTGAGGATTCTTCCATTGATTTGAAGGATTTGGGCATATTCTCGATTTTAGTTCTTTTGTGCGGATTATGCAAGCTTCCGTATCTCGCACTGATATTTTTACTCTTCGTGATTCCTAAGGACAAGTTCAAGACTCCATTCTATTATAATATCATTGCATTTTTAGCTGTTGCGGCATTGGGAATACTGTGGGCTAAATTTTATGCAACACCTAACTACATGTTCTCCTTTAGGGCAGCTTATTTTACCGAGAACAATGTCAGCATGTCCGGCCAGATTGGCTATTTATCCAGTCATTTACTTAAGGCTGCTGTTGCATATGGAAATGCCTTCAATTATCTCGAGCATATATTCTCTGGGCTGTTTTATTTTGGAATGGCAGATTGGGCCTATGAATCAAAATTGATGACCATATTGGGTCTTTTATTTATGGGAGCGGTAATATTTCTGTATCCCAATAAGGTCGAGCTGTCAACCATAACAAGAGTAGGTGCGCTGATAACAGCATTAATCATATTTTTCGGCACTTTCACGATACAGCTTTTAAACTGGAGTCCTGTGGGTATAGTGTATAGCGTTGACATTCAGCCAAGATACTTCATTCCTCTTTTGGCTCTGCTTCCGTTAATTTTCGGATTGAACAATAACTCTGCTGAAGATGAAAAAATAGATAAGATGATAGTTTTAACGAGTGTTGTCTTATTATCATCATTTGCAATTCTGACCGTCTGCAGGTTCTATTAGTATTTAACTGAAACCGTAAGCAGTATCATTCCTGAAATGAAACTTACAGCTATCGTTAAGAAGAGCAGTGACAATGTTTCCCTGTCGTATTCAAAAAAGTCAGTGTTAATGACAAGCGGCACGAATATGAGAAGCGGCATGAAGTAACGGCCGAACACACCATTAATAACGCTTTCAGCACCGACGCTAGCCCAAGTGAGATATTGAACGCCTATAACACCAACATAAATTAGAAATCCTATCAACAGTCCTTTAGCTCTAGTTTTAATTTCAAACTTTTCATCAAGAGGATAAACCAGACTGAATATTACAAAGAAGAGCAGGTACAGGATTGCCATGAGCAGGGATGAATAATTGCGAACATCATTTGAGAAGTAAAAGAACCTTTCTGCAATCGTTGGAAACTGGCTGAAGACGTTGAAAAACCTTTCGACCGCAAAGCTCGGATGGCTTAAGAGATATGTCATCTGTTCTGTTGCATTAACATGATGGCTTGCAAAGAACTCTCCTCTCCAGGAATTGCCTAAAACGCTTGTTGAATAGCCTCCCCATACAAGACCTATTATTAACGCAAGCAGAATGGCAGCCTTTGATATTATGTTCTGGTTTTTGCTTTCAAAGTGGTCGCCCGGAACCAGAAAGAGCAGCAATGACAGTGCCAGGAACGGCGTTTTTAGAAGTCCGCACAGTATTATAGCTATATAAAAGATACCTAAATCACTCCATTTGATTTTAGGAGTCTTGTAGAAGTATAAAAAGTATGCAAAAGCCAGTATTGCCAGGGCTGAAAACATTCCGTCAACGCTCAGTGATGCCGCCTGGTATATGGCCAAAGGTAAAATTGACACTATCAGCATAGGAAACTTCATAATCGGGGTTTTGCGAATGGCAAAGGTTACGATTCCTGCATACAATGCCAGATTAAAGATTCTTCCAAGCCATAAAAGCCATATTGCATTCAAGTCCAGAAGCTTAGCCATTAATATTCCAATCGCCTGAGGAAGATAGGAATAAAATGGGTTCTGTGAAAATGCTGAGTTAAAATAAGACGGCGTAAAGCTTATCTTCGAATCGTCCACGTCCGTTGCGAAGACGTTCTTTCCGGCGTTTTCGCCAAGCAATGTAACTGATTCTATTGTCTTGTATCCGTTCACTGTTGTATTCGGAATAGGAACGTAATCGGTAAGCACCTGTCCGGTCGATACGATTTCTGATCTGACAAAATGCTCCTGTTCGTCAGATACGTCATCGATTGGCGTTAAAAAGACGCACGTTATTCCAAAAAGCAGTATTATTATTAATGCAACCTTATGGTGATTGTCTTCGTTTTTCGTGTAATAGTAAAGAGAAACAGATCCTATAATGAAAACCCATATGAACATTGCTATTTCAAATCCCGGAGCAATGTAGTTTTCATATTTGAAAAAGCTCAATGCGAAAAAGCATAGGATAGCCAAATAAAGTATTATATGCCATTTGTTTTTCATATTGATTTCCATATTATCCTCTTTTAATTAATTTTCCTGCTTTCCAGGTCGTTGTTCATTCCCCATTTGAAGTAGAACACTCCGTCGGCTCCGCCCTTAAAGCATAAGTCTTTATCCTTTATCAGTTCGTCTGCGGATAATGCTGTAACGTTATAGTCGGAATCGTAGGTTTGAAGACCGCACCATACTTCAGCATCACCGGAATTGTCTACAAACCATCTTGTGGTGTTTTCAATCCAGCTGCTGTTTTCATTGTAGTTTCCCTTATACATCATTGGGACAATTACATCCACGTATTTGCATATCGTTTTTATGTCCTGGCCGTAGAAGTATTCGTCATTGTCGGTTTCGGGCATTACCGTTGCGGAAAGCGTCAGGTCGGGATTGATTTTTCTCATTTCATCGCTGAAGTTCTTAACGAACATGTTAATTGCTTCGGTACTGTTGTTGTATCTGTAGGCGTTACCTTCAAATCTTATATAGTCGATCTGTATTCCGCTGACTTCATCCAGTCCCGCATAGTATCTTGCCTCTTCAATCTTGTAATTGAAGTATCTTGTATCGGGGGTTCCGTTTTTAAGGGGTGAAATCCAGTTTCCCGTATTGAATATCTGCATCCAGACATGAACTTCAATGTCATGTTCCCTTGCTTCATGTATCCAGTCCAGAACTTCCCTTTGCCCGTATTCGGTAAATGCAAAGGAATTCAAAAATACAACGTTAACACCATTTTTGGAAAGCTTATCGAAATCAACATTATTCATGTCCTTTGCCCAGACCCAGTATCCGTATTTCTTTTCATGGCCGAAGTCAAATAATCCGAAAAAGTCGAAATCCTTTGAAACGCTTTTCTTGTCATGTGAAAGATTATTGGAGTTTATTAGTAGCTTTTGAAAAGATTCATGAATACTGTCAGCATTGCTGTCATCTGCAATGTCTGTTGAATTGAAGTTATCTGCTGATACGATTGAAATTGAAAAAATAAAGAATAGTGTTAATATCAAAATTAACAGTTTTTTATAAATAAATAGTCCTCCTATTTTCTCCTTAATTAGTCTTATTTTTGTTATCTTTTATAACCTTTTTTGTTTTTTTGGCAATTTAATGGAATATTTGCAACTTTTTTTTATAATATAAATTAATAAATAATGAGGATTATACCTAATATTAAAATAGTTTTCTTATGGTGAATAAAGATGAAAAAATTTAGTAAAATCCTATTTTTCACTATATTATTAATGCTGATTATCCCTATCGGCTTTGCTAGTGACAACAGTACTTTAAATGACGATAATATAGCCATTAGTGCTGATAATGAAGTTTTCTCATTAAAGGAGATTTATTTCAATTCATCCGTTGAAAGCGATGGGGACGGAAGCCAGTCAAGCCCATACAAGTATCTGTCATCATCAAAAATTCAGGACAACAGCATTGTTCATTTCGCTGATGGGGAGTATACTCTGGACAGCTCAAAGTCCGTTCAAAACTTAACGATTATTGGTCAAAGCCCATTAAATACAATAATTAAAGGAAATTCTTTAAAGTTCATATCTCAGGGCAATTTAAACATTTACACTATCACGTTGAATGATTTAACGGTCAACAACAATAAAAATTTCACGGCCGTTAATGTGATTTTCGAAAATAATGACGGAAGCTACACCGGAAGCTACTCAAACATTTATGGAGGCGCACTCTATTCAAACGGCGGAAACACAATTATAGAATCATCCACTTTCAGGGATAATACCGCAACCTACGGAGGTGCCGTTTATGTCACCGGAGGCAGCCTAACGGTAGTCAATTCCATTTTCGAAAGCAATTATGCAAATAAGTACGGTGGAGCGATAGCAGGTGAAGCCAATTCAAATATAATCATAAACGACACGGATTTTACTAAATGTTACACCATAAACAATGCCGGCGGAGCTCTTTATGTCCGCAATTCAGTTTTAAATGTTAAAAAATCCAATTTCACTTCATGCAACGCTACTTTAGGCGGAGCAATCTGCGATCTGGAATCCAATTCAGTTTTAGATTCCATTATAGCAAACAATAACGTTGCAAATTATCAGGGTGGTGCCGTTTATAAGATGTATGGAACAATGGAAATCAAATCATCTTCATTTTCTGACAATAAGGCATCAAGCGGCGGAGCGCTTCTCCTGGACAATTCTTCAGATATTTCAGTCAAGTTATCAAAATTCATTTCCAATCAGGCAGCCTATGAAGGCGGAGCCGTATTTACCATATTGAACATTAAAGAGGACGTATCATCCAATACTTATAAAGACAACAGGGCATCACAAGGTAACGATTATTATAATGCTCAGGGATACAACATGTTTTTAGGAAACGGAAATTACACTATGATTAAAGGTGATTTTTCATTTAATGGAACAATACCTTCCTCTTATGATTTAAGGGAGCATGGATGGGTCACGCCGGTTAAAAGCCAAAAAAGCAGCGGTAACTGCTGGGCTTTTTCATCTTTAGGGGCTCTGGAATCCTGTATCCTGAAGGCTACGGGCATAGCCTACGACTTATGCGAAGAGAACATGAAAAATCTCATGTCATACTACTCCGATTACGGCTGGAGCCTCACACCGAACAAGGGCGGCTATGATGATATGGGCATTGCCTATCTTGTAAACTGGCTGGGCGTATTGGAGGATGATATGGATACTTACAGCGATCAGACTGTAATATCTCCTGTATTTAACAGTACAATCCACGTTCAAAACCTTGTTTTTCTCACCCGCAGCAACTACACTGATAATGATGAAATAAAAGAGGCCATACTTAAATATGGTGCCGTTTCAACAGGAATCTATTATTCATCTTCAAACTTGAAATCAAACAGCTATTATTACAGCGGAACAAGCGGCAACAATCACGCAGTAGTGATTGTCGGATGGGACGATAACTATTCAAAAAGCAATTTCAAGACAACCCCTCCGGGAGACGGAGCCTGGATTTGTAAAAACAGCTGGGGCGAAACCTGGGGAGACAAGGGTTATTTCTACGTTTCATACTATGATACCCGATGTCCGAGAGTTGGCGATTACCAGAAATGCACCTATACGATTATTTTAAACGACACCATGCACTACGATAAGAACTATCAGTATGACATTATTGGAATCACCGATTATCTGATAACCGGAAATGACACTATATGGTATCAAAACATATTCAACGCATCGGATAATGAGTTTTTAACTGCATTTTCAACTTATTTCAATGCAACAACAAACTGGACTGCTCAAATTTATGTAAACGATGCATTAAAGCTTACCCAAAGCGGAATTTCCACTCCGGGCTATTACACTTTCAACTTGAATGAATTCATCCCGCTGCAAATAGGGGATACCTTCAGGATTGTAATGAAGATTTCCTGCGACGAGTATGCTTCTGTTCCGATTTCCGAAAAGATAAGATCCAACCGTGTCCTTTATCGTGAAGGGATTTCATTTTTCAGCTATGATGGCCTAAACTGGACGGATTTATATGATTTTGAAGCCACTTTTCCGGAGTACGGACATTCATATTATTCACAGGTAGCCTGCCTTAAGGCCTTCACATCCAAATCATTCGCTTCTGAAATTTCCCTTAACACTCCTGATCTTGTTGCTGTCGGCGCATTATTCAACGTCACTGCAATTATAAAGGACGAATTCGGCAACTACATTAATTCAGGAAACGTCAAGTTTACAATTAATTCAAAAACTTATAATGTTCCTGTCGTTTTTGGCCAGGCGGTTTTAAAAACCCAAATCGATTCCACCGGAAGCTATATTGTCACGGCCGATTACAGCGACAATCATTATTCTTCCTCAAATGCTTCAGCTCGTGTTAACATAAGTGATTTTTCAGTTAATTTAACCATAAGCATTTCAGATATAACCTGCGGAGAGGAATTGTCTATTCAAAATACGTTGATTTCAGACAATAAACTAGTTGACGGCTACATTAACGTTAACGTTGGAGACAATACCTTTGTGGTTCCGTCAAACACATTAACGCTTGTCAAAAACGCTTTAATTCCTGGAGAATATCTTGCAACTGCAAGCTATTCCGATAAGGCATATGCCAATGCAACCTTTAAGGTAAGCAAGATTCCATTGGAAATGAATCTTAATATCACAAAAACTGATGTTGACAGCGTAAATATCACGGCAAGCTTTTCAAAGCCTATTAATGGCACTGTAAGGTTTGACGTTAATTCAAAATTATATCACATTAATGCAACAGGCGGAATAGCCGTATTGACTTTAACCGCTTTGGACTATGGAAATTATAACGTAAAAGCTTCATTTTCAAGCATTATCTATAAAAACGTAATTGCCACGGGCAATTTCAGCGTTGACTACATTAAAACCCATTTCAGGGCTGATGATTTGGTGATGTATTACAGAGACGGATCCAGATTCTACGTAACGTTACTTGATAAGGACAACAAACCCCTTTCAGGAAAAAACATCACTATTAACCTCAACGGAGTTGACAGCAAAAGAACAACCGATGCAAGCGGTACGGCTTCAATGGCAATAAACTTAAACAGCGGTGTCTATAACGCTTCAATCAGCTATTTGGGTGATGAAATTTACATTCCTTCAAATCTGACCAGAAGCATCACGGTAAAATCAACTGTATTGTCTTCCGATGTCGTTAAATATTACAGAAACGCCACCCAGTACTATGCAACCATTCTTGACTTCAAAGGAAACCCGGTTGCGAACACTGAAGTTACCATGAACATCAATGGTGTATTCTATAAAAGAATTACTAATTCCGAGGGTGTTGTCCGCTTGAACCTTAATCTTGAGCCGAATACATACATCTTAACTGTTTACAATCCTGTTACAGGTGAAAATGCCGCCAATAACATTACTGTACTTTCAAGGCTTGTTGAAAACCATGATCTGGTAAAATACTATAAGAACGCTTCAAAATACTCCGTAAAGCTATTGGATGATGTGGGCTCACCATTATCCGGCGTAAACGTTACATTCAATATTAACGGCGTATTCTATAACAGATTAACAGATTCAAATGGTGTGGCCAGCCTGGCCATTAACTTAAACCCTGGAGATTATATAATCACTGCCGAATATGGCGATTCAAGAGTTTCCAACAACATTAAAGTTTTAAGCGTCATTGAATCTGAAGACATTACTATGCATTACAGGGACGGAACCTCATTTAAGGCAAAGATTCTGGATGGACTTGGAAATCCTAATCCTGGCGTTGATGTCGTATTCAACATTAATGGAGTGTTTTATACAAAAACAACAGATTCCACGGGAGTTGCCAGCTTGAAAATTAATCTGCAGGCAGGAAAATATATAATAACTTCCACTTACAACGGGTTAAGTGCTTCTAATACTATCGTGATTAAAAGTATCTAATATATTAATTAGATTTAACATAATTAATTCTACCTATGTTAGATAAAAGAATAATTCTTATTATAATAGTTTTAGGATTTTTTGCAATTCCGTTCATTTCGGCCGAGGATAACTTAACTGTTGTGGAGGACATCGATTCAGATGTCATTAGCTTGCCTGATGAATCATCTTATTCAAATATCTACTTTAATGCGTCAGTTGAAAATGATGGAAGCGGATCTCAGGAAAGTCCCTACAAGTATCTCACTTCATCAAGAATAAAGTCAAATTCTATCCTGCATCTGGCCAACGGCGAATATGAACTGGACAAATCCATTTCTTTTTCTTCATATAACGCCTTTATAGGTGAGGATGCGGAAAACACCATTATCAAATATACAGGCATGGCATTTTCAAATTCAAAGACATTGGAATTGTATAATTTAACCATTTTAGGAGCTTACGTTTCCACAAAGGGAACATTAACCGTTGACAATGTCATTTTCAGGGATTCCACACAGGATTATGGCGGAGCCATTTATTCAGTTTCCTCAACCTTAACCATTTCAAATTCACGCTTTATCAATAATACAGCACGATTGGGTGGAGCAATTTGCGATTTGAATTCTCAAGCTTATATATTCAATATAACTGCCGTTAACAATACCGCAATATATCAGGGCGGAGCCATCTACAAGATGTATGGGGCATTGTATCTGAATTCATCCGAATTCATAAATAACTCAGCTAAAGAAGGCCAGGCAATATTCTGTGATTATTCCATATTTAACATGATATCCACTGATTTTGAAAACAACGGCGTTTACAGCATTTTATGTGATGAAAATTTCACGGATAACACATTTAATCAAAGCGAGCTTCACCAAAGCGATTATTATGATATTAACTTTGTATCTCAAAACTATACTCAAATGACTTACATTCCATATAATGGAACAATACCGTCCCGTTATGATTTAAGGGAAGAGAGATTTGTTTCTTCAGTTAAGGATCAGGGAAGCAACGGTAACTGCTGGGCTTTTGCAATTCTTGCTGCTCTTGAATCCTGCATTTTAAAGGCAACGGGCATTGAATACGATTTGTCTGAACAGAACATGAAAAACTTAATGGCGGTTTATTCGGATTATGGTTGGGATTATTCAACCAACACTGGAGGCACAAATGAAATGGCAATGGCTTATCTTACAAGCTGGATAGGCGCCATTAATGAAACCGATGACATATACGTCATTAATTCAGTCTTGTCTCCAGTAATGGATAGCTTTATCCATGTTCAAAACATTCTTTTTTTACCTAGATTAAGCTATACTGACAATGATGCCATAAAAAAGGCTATTTTAAATTATGGGGGAGTTTATACTACCCTTCATGCTAACAATGAGCTCTATCAATATTATAGGGGCACCGGTCAACGTGATCATGCGGTGGTAATTGTCGGATGGGACGATAATATTTCAAAAAGCAAATTCAGGTCAACTCCTCCCGGAGACGGAGCGTGGATCTGCAAGAACAGCTGGGGAACTGGTTGGGGTGATTCAGGATACTTCTATGTTTCATATTATGATCCAACATTTGCAATGGTAGGGGATTTGGAGGCTTCATTTACATTTATCCTTAATGACACTGTAAAATATGATAAGATTTATCAATGGGAGATTGCCGGTGTTACAGATTACTTTTTAACCAATCAAAGCACAATATGGTATAAGAACTATTATAATGCAACCTCTGATGACATTTTGGCGGCATTTTCAACATATTTTTACATGGAATCCAACTGGACGGCAGAGGTTTATGTTAACGACGAATTGAGATTAACGCAAAACGGAACAGCTCCTGCCAGAGGATATTATACAATTAACTTTGATGAATTCATACCTGTTGAAAAAGACGATGAATTTATGATACTTTTAAAGGTAACCACTTCAGATGAGGCTTACGTTCCAATTTCAGAAAACAACGGCTATGTGTCAAGAGTTCATTTTAAGGAAAACATCTCCTTTATCAGCTATGACGGCATTGATTGGATTGATTTTTACAGCTATAGCATTAAAATGGAAAGCAGAGGCCACTGGTACGAATCACAGGTAGCCTGTATTAAGGCTTTCACGATATTTAATTTAACGACCGTAACGCTTTTGGATATTCTTTCAAAGCAGGAGAACAATTTTAATATAAGCGCAACAGTATGGGATCAGTACGGCCATTTGATTAATGAAGGATATGTCATTTTCGAATTCAATGGTGTCAAATATAATCGAAGTGTATCCAATGGAAAAGCAATATTGTCACTTAACGCTTTGGACTACGGTAATTGCACTATCACTGCAGCATATCAGAATACTACACATTATCTGTCTTCAAGCGATGAATTAACATTCATTTGCAATCATGACGTTAATCTGACCTTAAATATTGAAGACATAACATACGGCGATTATTTAAAGGCCAATATCACTTTAATGGATCTTAACTCCACTCTTATTAGCGCTAACGTAACGTTAACGGTCGGCGGTAAGACATATAATGTCAGCTCCAATTCCGTTTTTGTCATTCCTGATTTAATTAATGCGGGCGATTGCGAGGTTAAAGTGGTTTATGATGGAAATTATACCTATTCAGGTAGTGTTGCCTATGCCTATGTTACCATTAATAAAGCTGACATTAATTTGACTTTGGATGTAAATAACATTAATTACGGTGATTTCTTATCCATTAATACTACATTATCCTTTAATTCCACTTTAATTAATGATGAGCTAATTTTATATATTAATAATGAAAACTATTCTTTTACTGCCAATTCTGTGTTTATTTTACCTGTTCTTTTAAATGCATCACAATACGGCATTTGTCTTTACTATAATGGAAGCAATAACTTCAATGCTAAAAACATAACTGCTGATGTATTGGTTTTGAAGGTTTATCCTGTTTTAAAGGCCAATATTTCAGATATTAATTATGGCGAGGATTTGATTGTTTACGCTTCATTAACCGGCATTAATGGTGAGCTAATTAATGATGGTCTCATTATTTCCTTTAATGGTTCTGATTACTCATTTATTGCTAATAATGAGTTTATATTGCCTGTTCTTTTAAACGCTTCAGATTACACTGTAAATATCCTTTATAATGGCGATATTAATTATTATTCAGTTAATGAAAGCGCTGATTTCAAGATTTCAAAGGTTTATCCTTTTTTAGATGTTAGCATTGATGATGTTTATTATGGTGACGATTTGATTGTTTATGTTTCATTAACCGGCATTAATGATGAGTTAATTAATGAGAATGTTGTTTTAAGCATTAATGGTGCTGATTACTCTTTTGCTGCTAATTCAGAGTTTGTTTTACCGGTTATTTTGAACGCCTCCAATTATACTGCAAATGTCTATTATAAAGGTGATTCAAACTATAATTCCATTAATGAAAGCGTTAATTTCACCGTTTTGAAAGCTTTCCCTCTTTTAGATATTGGCATTGAAGACATTTATTATGGGGAAGACTTGATTGTTGATGTATCATTAACCGGCATTAATGGGGAATTAATTAATGAGACTATTCTTTTAACTATTAATGATGTTGATTACTCTTTTAATTCCAATTCTGAGTTTATTTTACCGGTTATTTTAAACACCTCTAACTATACTGCAAATGTCTATTATAAAGGTGATTCAAACTATAATTCCATTAATGAGAGCATTAATTTCACGGTCAATAAAAATGATGTTAATATCGATCTTTTGATTTCAAATATTACTTATGGTGAAGTAACTGCCGTCAATAGCTATTTAACTGATTTGAAGGGAAATAACTTAAATTATGAGCTTTTGCTTGTTATAGATAGTAATTCATTTGAAATAATGTCCAATTCAGCAAATGTGTTACCGGTTATTTTAAACGCTTCCGATTATACTGCTGAATTATATTTCAATGGAAGTGAGAATTATAATGCTAACAACATTTCTAAAAGATTTTCAGTTGCCAAATCTGACGTTAATTTGTCTTTAAGTATTGAAAATATAACGTATGGTGATTATTTAGTAATTGAAAACGCTTTAAGTGTTGATTTGGATTGTGATTTGCAGCTTGAAATCGATAATAAATCATATTCAATAAAGCCTAATTCAAGTTATACACTGACTTATCTAATTAATGCGGGCAATTATGAAGCAGTTTTATCATTTTTAGGAAATAACAATTATAATGCCAATGTTCAAAAGGCAAATGTCAGTGTTGGCAAATTCACCCCTACATTAATTTCCGATATTTCAGATATCGATTATGGTGATGATTTTGTTGTTTATGTTTCATTAATTGGCGTTAATGATGAGTTAATTAATGAAAGCCTTATTATAACCATTAATGATAATAATTATTCTTTTATTGCAAATAATGAGTTTATTTTACCTGTTATTTTAAACGCTTCCGATTATACGGCAGATATCATTTATAATGGCGATATCAATTATTATTCAGCTAATGAGAGCGTTGATTTCAAGGTTTCAAAGGTCTATCCTACTTTGGATGTTAGCATTGATGACGTTAATTACGGTGACGATTTGATTGTTTACACTTCATTAATTGGTGTTAACGGTGAGTTAATTAATGAAAGCCTTATTATAACCATTAATGATAATGATTATTCTTTTATTGCTAATTCAGAGTTTATTTTACCGATTATTTTAAACTCTTCCGATTATACTACAAAAATCACTTATAATGGAGATTCCAACTACAATCCTGTTAATAAGAGTGTTGATTTCAAGGTTTACAAGGTTGATTCTATTTTAGATGTTAGCATTAATGATGTTTATTATGGAGAGAATGCTATCATTTATGTTTCATTAACCGGCATTAATGGGGAATTAATTAATGAGACTATTCTTTTAAATATTAATGACGTTGATTACTCTTTTAATTCCAATTCTAACTTTGTTTTACCGGTTATTTTAAACGCCTCTAACTATACTGCAAATGTCTATTATAAAGGCGATTCAAACTATAATTCCATTAATGAGAGCGTTAATTTCACGGTCAATAAAAATGATGTTAATATCGATCTTTTGATTTCAAATATTACTTATGGTGAAATTACTAGCATTAATACATATTTAACTGATTTGAATGGAAATAACTTGACTTATGAGCTTTCACTTGTTATAGACAATAACAGCTTCAAAATCATGTCCAATTCTTTATATGCGTTACCAGTTATTTTAAACGCTTCCGATTATACTGCTGAATTATATTTCAATGGATGTGAGAATTATAATGCTAATTACATTTCTAAAAGCTTTTCAGTTGCCAAGTCTGACGTTAATTTGTCTTTAAGTATTGAAAATATAATGTATGGTGATTATTTAGTGATTGAAAACGCTTTAAGTGTCGATTTGGATTGTGATTTGCAGCTTGAAATCGACAATAAATCATATTCAATTAAGCCTAATTCAATCTTTAAACTGCCTTATCTAATTAATGCGGGCAATTACGAAGCCGTTTTATCATTTTTAGGAAATAACAATTATAATGCCAATGTTCAAAAGGCAAATGTCGGTGTTGACAAGTTCACTCCTACATTAATTACTAATATCTCAGATATCAATTATGGGGATGATTTAATTGTTTATGCTTCATTAATTGGTATTAACGGAGAATTGATTAATGAAAGCCTTGTTATAACAATTAATGACATTGATTACTCTTTTATTGCTAACTCGGAGTTTGTTTTACCTGTTCTTTTAAACGCTTCAAATTATGCGGCAGATATCCTTTATAATGGCGATATTAATTATTATTCAGTTAATGGGGGCGCTGATTTCAAGGTTTCCAAAGTAAGCCCTGTTTTGGATGCAAGTATCGATGATTTGATTGTTTATGCTTCATTAACTGGCATTAATGGAGAGTTAATTAATGAAAGTCTTCTCTTATGCATTAATGACATTAATTACTCTTTCATGGCCAATAGCAAGTTCAGAATTCCAGCCATTTTAAACGTTTCCAATTATACTGCCAATATCTTTTATGATGGAGATATTAATTATTATTCAGTTAACGAGAGCGTTAATTTCACGGTTTCCAAAAATTATTCCATCCTGGAAGTCAATATTTCAGATATTAACTATGGGGATGATTTGGTAGTTTATGTTTCATTAACCGGCATTAATGGTGAGTTAATTAATGAGAGTGTTGTTTTAAGCATTAATGATGTTGATTATTTATTTATTGCTAATTTTGAGTTTGTTTTGCCGGTTATTTTGAATGCTTCTGATTATGGAATTAATGTTGCTTATAATGGTAGTTTAAACTATAATTCAGTTAATGATAGCGTTAATTTCAAGGTTTTCAAGGTTGATCCTGTTTTGGAAGTTAATGTTAGTGATATTAATTATGGTGATTATCTGGCTGTTTACACGTCATTAATTGGCGTTGATGGTGAGTTAATTAATGAGAGTGTTGTTTTAAGCATTAATGACGTTGATTACACTTTTACCGCCAATTCTGTCTATACCTTACCGGTTATTTTAAACGCTTCCAGATATGTAGTTAATGTCGTATACAATGGAAATGACAACTATAATGCTGTAGAAAACATGGTTAATGTCACAGTAAATAAGGTCAATCCCGAATTAACGTTGAATATTTCAAATATGCTTTATGGCAACGATTTAATCGTTAAAAATTCATTAACCGGCATTAATGGAGAGATTTCAAATGAAAGCCTCTACTTAACGGTCAACGCTAAAACCTACAATTTAACATCAAACGTTGACTTTATTCTCCCAGACATTTTAGATGTTGGAAATTACACTGCAAAAATCATTTTCAATGGAAACACCAATTATAATGAAGCCATTGATATTAAGAAATTTGAAATAATGCCTGTTGAATTAACTATGGATTTAAACATTTCAAAAGTAATCAATAACATATCAATAAGCGTTAAATTCTTACAAAAGGTTAATGAAAGCGTTATCATTAATGTCAATGAAGATACATACGTCTTAAATACCGTTAAAGGCGAAGGCGTATTGACATTAAGCGACCTTGATTTGGGAAATTACTCCGTTGAGGCTTTATTCAACAAAACAGGCTATGAGACGATATTAATTAAAGATAGCTTCGATGTCACTTCAATCAACACGTTAATTAATGCAAATAACGTTACTATGTATTATCATGACGGAACAAGGCTTTATTTCAATCTGACGGATTCAAACGGCCATGTGCTGGCAAATAAATCAGTTAAAATAAACATCAATAACGTCACTTACACCAGAACGACTGACGTTAATGGGGTTGCATCACTTAATTTGGGCTTGAATTCAGCAAGATACCCGGTAATTCTCACATTCGATGGAGATGACACCTACATTAATTCATCCTCTTCTGTTTACGTTAACATCAAGTCTACAATCCTTTCAAATGACCTGACGAAATATTACAGGAACGCATCACAGTTCTATGCAAAAATCCTGGATAATAACGGAAATCCGGTCACCAACACTCCTGTATTAATGAACATCAATGGAGTATTTTATAACAGAACCACAAACTCCGAAGGCGTTGTCAGGCTAAACATCAATCTGAACCCTGGAGAATATATATTAACAATTTACAATCCGGTTACCGGTGAAATGGGCAGTTCTTTAATCACGGTTCTCTCCAAACTGGTTGAAAACCATGATCTGGTAAAATACTATAAGAACGCTTCAAAATATTCAGTTAAGGTTTTGGATGATACTGGTTCACCATTGGCTGGAGTTGACGTAACGTTCAACATCAATGGAGTGTTCTACACGAGGACAAGCGATGAAAACGGTGTGGCCAGCCTTGCAATTAACTTAAATCCTGGTAAATACATAATTACCGCCGAATATGACACGCTTAAGGTCTCAAATAACATCGAGGTGTTAAGCGTCATAGAAACTGAAGACGTGACGATGACCTACAGGGACGGAACCTCATTTAAGGCCAAGATTCTTGACGGCCTTGGAAATCCTAACCTGGGCGTTAAAGTTACCTTCAACATCAATGGAGTATTTTACTCTAAAACCACTGATGAAAACGGTGTGGCCAGCTTGAAAATTAATCTGCAGGCAGGCGAATACATAATCACTTCCACTTACAACGGTTTGAGTGCCTCAAATACCATTGTCATTAAAAATTCTAATTTTCTTTTCTAAATATTAATAACATTTATACTGTTAAAAAAATATACTTATAAATGAATTAAATTTATTTCAGGTGAAATATTTGTCTTGGTTATTTGTTATCCTTGCATTTCTGTTAGCTAGTGTAAAAACATCAAAGCCTAAATATCAAAAGGTTTCTGTTATTATACCGGCTTTTAATGAAGAAAATACAGTAGCTAAGGTTGTAGAAGTAATTAAAAATGTTTCTTGTGTCGATGAGGTCATTGTAGTTAATGACGGATCGACAGATAATACGGCCGAAGAAGCCAAGAATGCAGGAGCTACTGTCATTACACATGAGGTTAATAAGGGTAAGGGTGAAGCTCTTTATACCGGTTATAAGAATGCCGAATGTGATATTATCGCCTTTATCGATGCGGATATTCATAATTTGACTTCAAAGAAAGTCGAGGCAATGATCAAGCCTATTTTGCTTGGAAAAGCTGAAATTACCAAAACCAAGTTTGCACGTGAAAGCGGCCGTGTAACAGAACTTACCGCAAAACCGCTATTGAACTTCTTTTTCCCGGAAATCTCTTTTGAACAGCCATTAAGCGGTCAATTTGCTGCCAGAAAAGATGTTTTAAAGAAAATCAATTTTGAAAAGGATTATGGTGTTGACGTAGGAATCGTTATTGACGCTGATGTATTGGGAATTTCCATAATGGAAGTCGACATCGGTGCAATCGAACATGACATGTCTCCTTTGGAGGATTTGCACTTAATGGCTAATGAAGTGGTTAGAACTATCATGAACCGTGCCAACAAGTACGGAAGGGTAACGATGATTGACGATATCGGTTATTATATCCGTATGTCAATTGTGGGTCTGTCTCTGGTCATGCTTGGACTCTTTACAATATTTTTCGTAAAGTTCATTCCATTGGCCGTCGGAGTCATAGCAACTGTTGTTGGACTGATAATTGCAGTTTACTATATAATCAAGGTCATTGTTCAGTCCATAATAATGTATAGGAAGACTCCCCGCGGTAATTTAATTAAATCTTTCGTTAAGATTCACTTTCCTTTAATCATTTCACTTCTTATTCTTATTCTGATGATTTCAACATTTTTGGGTGCTGCAAGCTTTCAAAACGGTGTCATTTCAATCGAGCCGAATTCAAGAAACCTGATTATTTTCACTGACAACAGCAGTGATGACACAATTTCCGTGAGAGGACCATACACTGTGGACACCGCAATTGAAAATGAATCTAATGTAATAAGGATGCCAGCAGATGCAATGATGACGCTTGGCATTAAAGTAAATGACACGATTGTTGTAAATGGTGAAAGCTATCTCATAAACAGCACAAGAGATTTCGAGAGAGATATATTAAGACTTCCAATTGAGGTCAAAAATCACTTTGATGTGGATGACGGTCTCATCATTCAGAACAGTAGGCTCATCGGTATCTTTGAAGGCTCAGCTGTTTACCATAATATAGCTAGCGGCAACGTTTCAGCCATTGAAAAGTACATCATTTCCTCATCGAAAGGCGGTTCATGGGGATATGAAATAATTGTCGATAACTCCACAATTACAAGCTCATATGGAATCTTTTTGGAAAATCAAAGCTATTCCGTTGTATGTGACGGCACTTATGTTGGAAGCATTACTTTAAATAACACGACAATTGAAAATCAGAATTTTACATACGGGAATCATCTAATCCAGTTTAGATTCAATAACTTAAACTCATCTTCCATAAAGCAGTTTGACACTGATTACTTCGTTAATATAAATTTCAATGAGATATATTAAAAAATAGATAAATAAGAGAATTTATCCCTTATTTCTCGCCATAGGCTTTTACAGCTTCTTCAACATCATTGTAAAGACCTAAAGCTGCAAGAGCGCCGACCTTACCTTGCTCGCCTGTAACCGCAATCAGGTCAATGTCCAATTCACGGGCAGTTGCCTCTGCAGTTTCAACATCCATCATTCCTGTTTTTGTAGCCATTGCATATTCACGCAATTTTTCAGGAATTTCAAGACCTTCAAGAACGGCTATTGCAGTCTTATCGGATAAGGTGTCTCTTTTTAAAATTTCAATGACTCTGTTGATTAATGCTTCCTTCTTTTCGCTTTCAACGGCGAATGTTAAAGCGATGGAAACACAATTCTGGGTTTTATGTGGGTTGTGTGGATATAACTGGACAATAATGTGGTCAAGGTATTCATAGCCTTCACTGGCCAGTTCAACACCTAAATTATGGGCCATTGTCCATGTTGCACCTGCGTCCTTAACGTCTGTATCATCAACGCCAATGACAACTTTCTCAAGTTTTGGCGTTACTACGGTTGCCCTTCCTTCCTTTGAGCCTCCGCCGGACTTTATAAGTTCAATGTATTTCACGCCTTTACCCATTCCCCTGCACATTCCTGCTCCGACACCGGCGCCTGCAAGGCCTGCATGGGTAACTTTGACTTCATCGCCGACAACCTGAATTTCATCGATTCCGGCAGCATTGAAACTTGCTTGCAAATCAAGAGGAGCAGAGCCGATGTGGCATGAATAAACATGCTTGTTGCCGTCACGGTAAGCGTCATCAATCAATTCTGAATTGTTCTTGTATTGGTGCATTAACCAGTGTGATCCGGAAATGCAAGGGTGATATTCGACGATTTCGACCTTGTCGCCGTCCACCATTGTCAATACCTTTTCATACGGTGCAACCCACGGATCTGAAAACTTTTCCTTTAACTCTTCAGGTTTAAGAATCTGCATAAAATCAACTTAAATTTCTTTTAATCTGTCACACATTTTGATGGCGGCTTCAACAGCGCTTTTTGCGTTTTTGACACGTCTGTGAGCATCCAATCTTGTCATGCCCGGACCAGTAATACCTAAGGCTACCGGAGTATCATATTCGAGTGCTAAATCAGCTATTTTACGTGACGCATGCTGTGCAACGATTTGGTCGTGGTCGGTAGCACCTTCGATAACGGCACCTAAGGTGATAATAGCGTCATATTCGCCTTTTTGCAATAACTTTTTAATGACAAGAGGCATATCGAATACGCCAGGAACTGCTACTACCTTTGTAATTTCACAGTCTCTATTTTTAGCTTCAGCTGTAGCTAATTCCAACATCATTTGTGTAATATCATAGTTAAATTCTGCAACTACTGCAGCAATTTCATATTTTACCATATTTTAATCCTCCATTCATAAAATTATCCTAATACAATAAGCAAGAATCCTGCAACCCCACTTAATACCATAATAAGTATAATGAATAGGGAAATCATTTGCATTCTGTTAAGTTTTCTCATAATAAAAATCTCCTTAAATTATAATTAATATAACATTTTTAAGTTATTTAAATTTTTTTCCAAGTTTTCTTAAATTATGCGTCATCTTCCAGCTGTTGGAATTGAGAATTTCTGAATTTTCCTTTTCCAGATTTTGAATTCTTTGAGTCAATTCATTAATTTGAGCTTCGTAGGCAGCATCCTTTTTGAATTCGGACTCGCAGACCTCAATTAATTCACATATCTTTTGAGTCAATTGATTTGTTCTCTGCCTTGCATATTCGTCCTTATCGATTTTTACCCCTTCAATGCCGGCATTTGTCCTGTCGGATATTATACGATTTAAGACATTGATGTTTTCATCATAATCGTTTAAATGGCTCTTGTATTCAAAATCCAGCTTGCTCATTTCACTGCCTTTTTCGCAAATAGCCCAGATTGCTGAGTTGGAACCCTTATAGTCTGAAAGCTTTGATGGAAGATAAGGGTTTTTAATGAAATGGCCTTTTGTGTAGCTGTCTTCAACAATCAAAACGTCAAATTTGGTTGTAAGGTTTAAAAATTCCAGATAGTCAACGTTTGCATTGAATACTGTCCTTTCCAGAAGTTCCTTTGTTAAGAGCTGTTCAAAGAGCGTTCTGTTTGGGCTGAATATGTGCAGCCTTACCTTATCCTTGTACTCATCGGATAAATTGTCAAACGCATTAATGAAGTCTTCAAATGACCTGTTTGAAAATATTACTCCGAAATAGGCGAAATTAATGTAGCTATTGTCTAATTCATAATCGCTTTTTTTAACATAGTAGTATTTCAGGTCTAAAATAGGATGTGATGAGATGACTGATTTTTCATTGATGATGTCTTCAATATCAAATCTCAACGTATCCGTCATCACTTCTTTTTGACTTTCATTGGTAAATATTATCTCGTTTGCAAAAACAAAGGTCAAATACTCGCAGACACAGTTAATGTCGTCATCAGCGTTAATCAATTCCAGATTTTTTTCACTTAAAATCTCATTCATTCTATTGATATAATCCTCATCCGTTAATTTAGGGCTTAAATGTCTCTCATCAAATGTATAAATTAATGGATCTGAAAATTCGGCTCTCCAATATGTATCTGGGTTTTTTAATTTGTATTCAAGGGCTAAAAAGTGTGAATGAACGAAATTGGCTCTGCTGTATATTTTATCGTATTTGCCAAGAACCTTCATTCCTTCGTTTGAAAAATTTAAAATATTGTCCCAGTCCGTTGAAAAATTCGATTCGATAACATGTTTTTCAACAACAAATTCATGGACATACGTTTCAAGTGTAAAATCCTTTGCCATATCATCGAGATTTGCGCAAATTACATCAACGTTTTTCTTTTCAGACATGATCCTTCGGGCTACAACGTTGCTTGTAGTCGTATTTGTCGGGGAAAATGCATATGATATAATCAATTCCCTTGATTCGTTATTCAATTTAGAAATGTCTTCATTCAGGTATTTATATGGGAAGAAATCAAAATCATAGTCCATAATGTCTTTTAAAACATTCTCATACTCTTCAGGATGCTTTTCAATATACTTGTTAATCTTTACAATCTGGCCGCCGGTAAGGCTTCCGATGAAGCTTTTCATTTCCGGCGTTCTTGCTTTTTTAAGGCCTTCATTAATGTCGTTGATTACCTTCAGGCGGTCTGTAATATTGAAATCATAGGACATGTCCTGTCTAGAAATTGATCCCTGTCTCCACAGCCTGTAGTAGTTGGCATTAAGGTCTTTGTCGACCACATAAAACTCAAAGTCGTTAACTGGGTATAAATTGGCATAATAAGATATGTCCACACCGTTTTTAAGTTCCGGATTGAATGATGATTCCTTAACGTTAACGGTAGGTAGTACCTTGTTCTGGGTAATGACGATAGCATCCTTTATCGTATCGTAGGGATTTTCGATGATTCCTGAATTGTTAATTAACTCCGGCGTCATGTAGGAGTCTCTGAGTTCGCCGGTGTCCTCATCGATATCGTAAAATGACCCGACAACAACCCTGTTTGGCTTAACGTACCTGTAAAGCTCTTCAAGATAATTGTGGCTTATGAAATCGTCATCGTCAATGAAAATTGTATATTCTCTTGAAGCCATTTCTATTCCCTTGTTTCTGGCGTTGGAGGCTCCCTTTTCACTTTCCGTTAATATTATGTTAACGTCGGGATAGTCTTTCTGGTATTGCCTGATGATATCGGGTGTTGAGTCAAGCTCTCCGTTAACGATGAATATGGCTTCAAAAAGATTAAAATCAATGCTTTGATTTACTAAAGAATCCAATAACTTTGAAATAAACTTCTCTCCTTTATACGTTGGGATAATCGCACTAATTCCTTCTTTCAGTTCAGATTCTTTAACCATGTCAATCACTATAATAAACTGATAATTTCTTCTGTCACTTCTTTTGTGGTGGCTTTACCGCCCAGATCTCCGGTTAATACCTTTGCATCAGTCAACAGCTTTAAAATAGCATTATCCACTTTGTCTGCGGCGTCGACTTCACCCAAATACCTAAGCATCATCACAGCAGAAAGCATCATGGCTATAGGATTTGCAATTCCTTTTCCTGCAATGTCCGGAGCTGAACCGTGAACCGGCTCGAACAGCGCTCCGTCATTTCCGATATTTGCTGAAGGTATTAATCCAAGTCCTCCTACAAGACCTGCTCCTTCATCTGAGAGAATATCGCCAAATAAGTTGGTTGTAACGATTACTTCAAAGTTCTGAGGCTGTGTAATGAGATACATTGCGGTGGCGTCAACATAGAAATCTTCCTTTTCGATGTCCGGATAATTTTGGCCGACTTCATAAAAGATTTCCCTGAACAGGCCGTCGCTTTTCTTTAAAACGTTTGCTTTGTGAACTCCCGTAACCTTGGACTTGCCGTTTTCCTCAGCATATTTAAAGGCATAATCGATAATCCTGCTTTCAGCTTCGCGGGTGATTATTCGCTTTGCAACGGCTCCCTCGTCAGTCAGCTTTTCCTGGTCTGCAATATAGAGCCCTTCGGTGTTTTCACGGACAATCATGAAGTCAATGTCGTCACGTATTGAATTCGTATTTGGATATGCCTTGACCGGCCTTAAATTGGCAAACATTTTCATTTCCTGCCTTAACTTGACAATAACGTCTGCGGCGGTCTCTCCGGCAGCTCCAAAGAGGCACGCATCGGCAGCCCTGACGATTTCTATCGTTTCTTCGGGAAGCGCAGTCCCTGTTTTTTCCAGGCACTCGTCACCGGCCTCACCGTAAACATAGTCAAAATCAAGGTTTAAAGCATCCAAAACGGAAATTGTAGCTTCCATTACTTCACGGCCTATTCCATCACCTGGAATAACGGCAATATTATATTTATTCTCTTTTGTTTTTGAGGTATTCAATTAATCCACCCTTTTCAAGTATTTCCAACATAAATGGAGGTAATTTTTTAAAAGTGATTTTTTCACCATTTGCGGAGGTTATGGTTCCATTGTCCATGTCAACTTCGATTTCGTCTCCGTCATCAACCAAATCGCTGATTCCCGGAGCTTCAAGAAGCGGAACTCCCACATTTGTTGCGTTTCTGTAAAATATCCTTGCAAATGATTCAGCTATTACGCAGGCTACGCCGGCACCTTTGATAGCGATAGGGGCATGCTCCCTTGATGAGCCGCAGCCGAAATTCGTTCCGGCTACAATAAAATCTCCCTTTTTGCATTTTTCGCTAAACTTATCATCCAATCCTTCCATGCAGTGCTGGGACAGTCTTTCTTCATCAGTATAAATCAGGTATCTTCCCGGAAGTATAATGTCCGTATCAATGTCGTTTCCAAATTTCCATGCAGTTCCTTTCATATTCATTCCTCCGGTGCAACAATTCTTCCTTCAAGAGCAGAAGCGGCAGCCACTGCAGCTGAAGATAAATAGACTTTACCGTCCGGTGAGCCCTGCCTTCCCTTAAAGTTTCTATTGGAAGTTGATAAACTAACTTCACCAGGTCCGATAATTCCGGTATGTCCTCCAAGGCACGGTCCGCAGCAAGGTGCGCTAACCAGAGCTCCGGCATCAACAAATATCTTTATCAGTCCCTCATCAAGAGCCTTTGAATAGACTTCCCTTGATGCAGGTATTACAAGCATTCTGGTTCCTTTGGCAATTTCCTTTCCTTTAAGTATTTTTGCGGCATCCCTTAAGTCACTGATTCTTCCGTTTGTGCAGGATCCTAAAAATACCTGGTCTATTTCCTGGTCAACTTCGCTTACGGCTTTTACGTTGTCAACGTTATTCGGACAGGCCACCTGAGGCTCCAAATCGCTGACATCAATGTCAATTATGTTTAATGAATCGGCATCCAAATCTGTTTTGAATATTTTGTATGGCTTTTTGGAGCGTTTTTCAACGTATTCTATCGTTTTTTTATCAGGCTCTACCAAACCGGTCTTTCCGCCCATTTCAATGGCCATGTTGCACAGCACCATTCTGTCTGAAACGCTCATCCTTGAAACACTTTCACCTGCAAACTCACATGCCTTATAGGTTGAGCCGTCGGCGCCCATCTGACCAATGATATGTAAAATGACGTCCTTTGCATAAACGTTATCCCTCAGCTCTCCGGTAATTTCAAATCGGTTGGTTTCGGGAACCTTGAACCATAGATTTCCTTCAGCAAAAACCATTGCCATGTCCGTTGAACCTATGCCCGTTGAAAAGGCACCTAATGCACCATGGGTACATGTATGTGAATCGGCTCCCACAATGACTTCGCCCGGAACGACATGTCCCAGTTCCGGAAGTATCTGATGGCACACGCCTACATTAACATCGTAAAAATTCTCAATGCCCTGTTTTTGGACAAATTTTCTCATTATGATATGATTATTAGCTGAATCAATGGAATCGGCCGGCACCTGATGATCAAAGGGTATCACGATTTTTGATGAATCCCAGACTTTGTCTGCCCCAATCTTTTCAAAAGACTCGACCGCAAGAGGTCCGGTTAAATCGTGGGTCATTGCAACATCGATATTTGCAATAATGATGTCACCGGCTTCAACCTTATCGTTACCCGATGCTCTAGCTAATATTTTTTCAGACATTGTACTTGACATAAAATTAAACCTCTCAGTAATGATTAATATTTTGTTTAACATTCTATTTAACTTTTGGAAGAAATGTTATTTTGTGTAGTAAACTTTTGATTGGAGGTTAATTATCAAGTCAACTATTCTTCGGTGGGGAATCTTTTTTCGTAATAGCTGTCAGTGTAATAGAATGGAATTTCCAGTCTCCATTTTCTGTAAGCTTCTTCATCTTTAATTAATTTGGAGTATTCCGGGTGTTTTCTGAAGAAATCATCATAAATCCCAACGTGTTCGCCCCATGTTCTTCCTCCGGCCATCTGATCAGCTATTTGCGTTAATTGATAGTAGTCACTGTCTAAAAAGTTCTGGTATTGAGCTATGAATTTTCTTCTTTTTTTCGTAGTCTGGTAATTTTTTTTCAATATCTTTTGGAACATAATCAACTAATGTTGTTATCTCTTCTGCTATTGTTTGCAGGTATTCTTGGTCGAACCAGGAATCTATTTCCGCATCCATATATTGTCCAATCTCTTTATCAAAATCAAATGGCATGGTTATTTCCTCCTTATATATTATTACTCTCAATTCTTTTTATTAAAGTTCACTAATCAAATTAAAGGGTATTAATTTAAATATGATGTATCAGTGAGGACAATTCTTAGGACTCAGGACAATTTTTATCACACAACGCATAATCATAACTTTATATAACATGTTGGACAAAATATTTTTCATGAGTAAGTTCTTTGGAAGATTAAAAAAAAGTGAAGAAGTTCCCCTCGTGGAAGAAGAACAAGTCCCTATTTGGGAAGACAGGATTTTTTGGGTTGAAACTTTAGAAAAAATAGCTTTCCCAGTTTTAGATAATGTTAGAAAAAATAATTTAAAGAAAAACATGATTTTAGAATCCACTACTGCAGGCGCTGAGAAATATGCTTATCTTGAAGCTTTCGCACGTGTATTCAATGGTATTGCGCCTTGGCTTGAACTGGGTCCTGACGGATCCGAGGAGGGCAGGCTGCGTCAAAGATACATTGACATAACTCTTAAGGCTATTGGAATTGCCGTTAATCCAAAAAGCAACGATTACATTTTTTACAACGAGACCAAACAGTCTTTGGTAGACATTGCATTGTTTGCTCAGGGTTTGCTTCGCTCCAAAACCCAAATCTGGCTCAATTTGTCAATGGATGTTCAGGCTAAAATCATGGATGAACTTAAGAATACAAGAATCATTGCTCCTTATGAAAACCACTGGCTTTTATACACTTCAATGATTGAAGCGACTCTCTTGGAATTCACTGGAGAATGTGACATGGAGCGTTTAAGCTATGCCATCCATAAATTCAGAGATGAATGGTATATCGGAGACGCAATTTACGGAGACGGCCCTGAATTCGCTACAAACTATTACAACAGCATTATTATTCATCCGATGCTAAATGACATATTGATGGTAATGAGAAAATATGGATTGTCAGACGGCGAATTCATGGATGTTCAGCTGATGAGGTCATCAAGGCTTTCCGCCCAGCTGGAAAGAATCATCTCTCCTGAAGGCACTTTCCCGATTATCGGAAAATCAATCGCTTACCGTTGCGGTGTTTTCCATACTTTAGCTCAGGCAGCTCTCTTGAACGTATTGCCTAAAAATATTAATCCGACCCAAGTCAGGTCAGCCCTGACCAAGGTTTTAAGGAACTTGTTTGAAGGCAACCAGAATTTCACAAACGGATGGCTGCTTGTCGGATTGAATGGCCATCAAGGCGATCTTTGTGAAAGGGATATCAATACAGGAAGCCTGTATTTATGCTGTTCAGTATTCCTTCCTTTAGGTCTTGATCCTAATCATCCGTTCTGGTTCGGTGAATCTGAGGAATGGACATCACTTAAGGCATGGCATGGTCATGCAACTCAGCCGGATCAATCAATTGACTTTTAAATTTGATTTTTATGAAAATAAAATCTTTATTCAATAAAGAGTCTAAAACTGATAATCCCAGACAAATTTGGGTTAATGCTTTATCTAAAATCATTGATCCTGTTTTGACCAACGCTGCGGATGAAACCCTTAAAGCGAACATGCCCGTAAACTATGTCAAAGAAGAAAGGGCAAAATTTGCACATTTGGAGGCCGTAGGCCGTACGGTTTGCGGCATTGCGCCTTGGCTTGAATTGGGTCCGGACAACACCGCCGAAGGTAAAATTAGAGCCAAATACATTGATTTGACCACTAAATCATTGGTCAATATCTGCAATCCCGATTCACCCGATTATCTTATTTTCAATGAACCATATCAACCCCTCGTTGACTCAGCCCATCTGGTTGAGGGACTTCTCAGGGCAAGAACCCAGCTATGGGACAATATCGACTCCGACGGCCAGGAATTAATCATAAACGCTTTAAAGGAGACCCGTTCAATCGAGCCATGGAACAACAACTGGATACTCTTCCCATCAATGATTGAAGCCTTTTTGCTTGAAACCACTGGAGAATACGATGAGTTCCGCTTAATGCACGGCGTAAACATTTACATGAACGAATGGTACTGCGGAGACTCATATTACGGAGACGGCCCGAATTTCCATTTGGATTACTATAACAGCTATGTTATCCATCCGATGCTCACTGATATCCTCACCGTTTTAAGAAAGCACAATATTGGAGAGTATACATTCCTTGATGCTCATTTACACAGATTGAGGCATTATGCGGGACATCTTGAAAGACTGATATCTCCTGAAGGAACCTATCCCGTCATCGGAAGGTCAATGCTTTACAGGACTGCAGCATTTCAGGCTTTGGGACAGGCATGCCTTTTCGGTCTGTATAATCCCGACGTAACGCCCGAACAGGTCAGGTGTGCACTGACTGCGGTCATTCAAAATCAGTTTTCAGGAAATGACAATTTCGACAATAATGGATGGCTTCGATTCGGTTTCAACGGCAATCAAAAAAAGGTGGCTGAAGAGTACAGCAACACCGGAAGCATGTATCTGTGTACAACGGGCTTTCTGCCTTTAGGATTGCCAGAAAGTGACAGGTTCTGGTCAGCTCCCGATGCCGAGTGGACTTCACTTAAGGCATGGAGCGGAAAGGACATAGATTCAAATATGTACATTACAGATTAAATTTCATAGAGATTGCCGTAATTGTACAGCTTTATTTCGTCCGGAACATCTTCAATGATGTTTTTGGTATCGAATATTATCGTATTTTCATGTATTGCATCATAATTTAAGTTTTTAAACTCATTATGGTCACACAATATTAAAATAAGGTCTGCATCACCAACAGCCTCTTCAAAACTTACAAAATTCGGATTTTCAAGGTGCGGGTCATGAATTGCAATTTCATAATCCTTTTCCAGATTGGCTATTATTTCATATGCAGGACTTTCCCTGTCATCGCCGGTATTTCCTTTATATGAAACTCCCAAAACGGCAATTTTACCATTTTCAATCATTTTTCTTGTGTAGTCGCATACGAATTCGGGCATTGAGTTATTGGTGTCCCTTGCAAGCTTAATGATTTTTGCGGTTTCAGGCGCCTTTGCGTAAATGAAGTACGGATCGATTGCAAGGCAGTGCCCTCCAACGCCTGGGCCCGGAGAATGCAGGTTAACTCTCGGATGCTTGTTTGCCATTTTAATTACGTCCAGAGCGTTCACTCCAATTTCCGCGCAGATTTTTGCAAGCTCATTGGCAAGGGCAATGTTAACGTCCCTGAAAGTATTTTCCATACATTTTGAGAGTTCTGCGGTTTTCGCTTCGGTCAGCATAAGCTCGCCTTCCACAAACTGCCCGTAGACCTCACACGCCTTAACGGAACATTCTGGAGTCACCCCTCCGATAATGCGGTCATTGTGAATCAGTTCCTCAATGATTTTCCCTGGCAATACCCTTTCAGGGCAGTGGGCAAGATACAAATCCTCTCCAATCGTAAAACCGACATTTTCAAATATAGGCTTTATGGTCTCGTCGGTTGACATCGGAGCTATCGTGGATTCGATTATGACAACGTTTCCCTTTTCCAGGTAGGGGAGTATTGACTGGCATGCGCTTACGACATAGCTTAAATCACAGCTGTAGTTTTCAACAATATAGGGGGTCGGTACGGTGATTATGAATGCATCGGCCTTTTCAGGCTTTAGGGAGGCTTTGTACACTTTCAATTCCAAAGCTTTTTTGATTATATCAGATATTCCAGGCTCTTCAATGTGAATGATTCCGTTATTTAAGTTTTCAATAATCTTTTCGTTCACATCAACCCCAACAACTTCGCAGTGGTTTCTTGCAAATAATGCTGCTGTTGGAAGTCCGATATAGCCTTGTCCAATAATACACACTTTCATAATTAAAACCCCATTTAATTTTAAATATTAATATTGATATATTTAATTTATATAAATAAATGTTTGGGGTTTATCATGAAGATTTTAATAACAGGCTCTAATGGAATGTTGGGAAACGATTTGATTGATGTGTTAAAGGATAAGCATGAATTGATACTGACCACTTCATCTTCATTAGATATAACGGATAAAGAGCACACTATTGATTTCATTAAGGAAAATAAGCCGGATATCGTAATCAACTCCGCTGCATATACAAATGTCGACGGCTGTGAGGAAAACACCGATCTGGCATATAGCGTCAACGGTGACGGTCCTAGAAACTTGGCTCTCGGATGCAGGGAAGTTGACTGTCCTCTGGTTCATGTAAGTACTGATTACGTATTCAACGGCAAAAATACGAGGCCTTGGGTTGAAGATGATGAAATCGGACCAATCAGCGTCTATGGAAAAAGCAAGCTTCAGGGCGAAATTGCCATTCAGGAAATCCTCGACAAGTTCTTTATAGTAAGAACCGCATGGCTTTATGGCGTAAACGGAGGTAATTTCCCGAAAACGATGCTTGAACTTGCTAAAAGCCATCCTGTAATAACCGTGGTTACCGATGAGGTGGGATGTCCTACATACACTCTCGATCTGGCAGGGGCAATCTCTGAATTAATTGAAACGGATTATTATGGAATCTATCACATAACAAACTCCGACAGCTGCTCATGGTTTGATTTTGCAAAATACATTTTCGAAGTTGCCGGAGTCGACGTTGAGGTGGCGCCTGTAACGGCGGCCGAGTTTGCAAGGCCTGCACCTAGACCTTCATATTCAGTTCTTGAAAACAGAAAATGGATTGAAAACGGATTTGAACCTTTAAGAAGTTATAAGGAAGCCATTAAGGATTACATTGAAATTATCAAATAAGGTGGTTAAATGGATAGGCGAATGTTAATAATTGTTTTGGCAGTTATGGCATTGTTTTTCGGCCTTTTTCTAACGGGAACTTTCGCCCAAAAGGACGTGAAGGTTGTAGAGGACGGCCAGTACTGTACGGTTGATGAGGTATCAGCCTACATCAAGGAATTTCATAAGCTTCCAAGCAATTTCATAACGAAAAAGGAAGCCCAATCGTTGGGATGGAACGGAGGGCCGCTTAAGAAGTACGCTCCCGGAAAAAGTATTGGCGGTGACGTATTTACCAATCGTGAAGGAGTCCTTCCAAAAACGTCTGCAAAATACATAGAATGTGACATCAACGCAAACGGCACTTCCAGAGGTCCTGAAAGAATAGTGTACAATACCCAGACCTTCCAGGTCTATTACACTTCAGACCATTATAAGACATTTAAAGAGGTTTAAAAATTGAAAATCTATGAACTTGACGGCAAACTGATAGCCAGCGATGGCCATAAGTATCTGAAGGAGGCTTTGGATTTCCCCGATTATTACGGCGAAAATCTGGATGCCCTTTATGACTGTCTAACAGAATTCAATGGTGAGATTCACTTTAGCAATGCAACCTGCGTAAAGGACTGCATTTTAGATACTTTTGACGATGCCAGAAATGAAAATAAAAATTTGATTATTAAATTCGAATAGATTAAAGTAATGTTTTTATATTTCTTATTTAAGAAATTATATATATTGATTATTTTTTTGATAAAAAACAAATCGGTGAGTTAGATATTTAATGATTAAAGATAATGAGCATATTACAAACTTCAGTAAGTATTCTTTTTTACTTACTGAATTAATTAAAAGGGATATAAGCGGAAAATACAAAGATTCCACTTTAGGGCTGTTTTGGAGCTTTTTAAATCCTTTACTGTCTATGATTGTGTTGACCATGGTGTTTTCACAATTCTTCGGAGGATCCATTCCAAATTTCCCAGTTTATCTGTTGAGCGGTAAACTGGTTTTTGATTTATTCGCTAATGCAACGACCGGGGCAATGGATTCAATTAAAGGAAATTCAGAGATTATCAAAAAGATTTACGTTCCGAAATACATGTTCGCAGTTGGAATAGTCTGTTCCGAGTTCATTAATTTTTTAATATCACTTATCGTGCTCATTGCAGTGATGCTTGTAACTGGAGCGCCATTTTTCTGGTCATTGTTATACTCTCCAATCCCACTGTTCTTCCTTTTAGTATTGACAATGGGAGTTGGTCTGATTTTAGCCACGGCTACAACCTTCTTTACGGACATTAAATACTTATATGGAGTTTTAACCATGCTATTATCATTCATGACTCCATTGTTTTATCCTATTGAAATGATTCCCGAACAATATTTGTTTTTATTCAAAATAAATCCTTTGTATGCTGCCGTTAAATGTTTTAGAGATATTGTTTTAGCTGGTACTTTTCCTGAAATGAAATTTTTCCTTTATCTGGTTGTCGCATCCATTGTAGCACTGGCTATTGGAATTTATGTATTCAATAAGTATCAGGATGAATTTATATTGAATATCTAGGAGATGAAAAGATGACAATACAGTTAAGATATCCGAAAAAAGTTACCCAAAAGGAAGACAGTAAGAAATCCGTTTGGAAAGACTTGGATAACATCATGCTTGATGACTGGGATGACGTTGCATCTACTTGCGTATCTCCGGGACAGGAGCCGGCAGAAATATTAATCAGTGACTTTAATTTTAATATTCCCGACGACGCTAGAGTTTCCGAGGTCGTCGTTGAACATGATTTTCACAAGGAATCCTCTCAGAAGCCTATTGAAATCGAGCCTCCATTAATTACGCTCATGATTGGAGATGAGGAATTTGAGATGCATTCATTCATTAATGCGGACATTTATCCGGCCGACCGCAGCGTAGTAATACCTCTTGAGGACATTGAAGGAAAGGACGTAAAGGGAGATAACTTCAAAATAAAATTTGACTTCCCTGAAAACCTGAATAATGATGCTGGACTTTTGTTCTTTGATTTTGTCCGTATAAGGCTTGTTTTTGACATTAAAAGATACATATTGTCTTCCGGTGAAACCAATACATATTTCCCAACTGAAGAGGAACCTATTCAATTGGCCGTTGGAGACGAATTCAGATATTCCCTTTACTTCAGGAACGTCAACGGTGTTTCAACCGAACGCCAGGAAGTGAAGGTCAATATTCCCGAAGGCTTTGAAATTGTTAGATATTACTTTAAAGCTTCTAAAATCAACAAATTAACTGACGATGACATTGATGAGGAGCTCTATGAAGACGAGTTCGATGAGGAAACATTGATATGGCATCCTTCCGTTAGAGGAAAAGGTTCAGCAGCCATCAGATTAGTCCTTAAATGCGTAAGCGAAGGTACCTGGACATTGTCCGGATACAATGAAAACTTCGGAGTCACCCGTAATTTCTATGTTGAGGTTCATGACAAGGACTTTGAAAGCCCTCCAAACCTATTTGACGAAACCACCAATGTATGGGGTTCAGAATTGGGAGATAATGAGGAATATCAGCTGATGAGTCAGGATGTTGTAATTGACGTCAGCCACGTATCAATGGAATTCAAAAAGCCTCAAGAAAAGGTGGATAACCTTAAGGAATACTGTATCAAATGGGTTAAAAGAGAATTGAAACCTAAAAACAAATTCAGGGCTCTCGATGATGTTTCATTTTCCGTAAATAAAGGTGAAAGGGTCGGCATTATAGGTTTCAACGGCGCGGGAAAAAGTACGATATTGAAGATTTTATCCGGTGTTTTAAAACCTACCAAAGGTGAAATACAAACTTACGGTACCGTTGCACCATTGCTTGAACTTGGAGCAGGTTTCGACCACAATTACAGTGGAAGGGAAAACGTATTTTTAAACGGAGCCATTCTGGGCTATTCAAGGGAATTTCTGGAAAGCAAATACGATGAGATACTTGAATTCTCAGAGCTTGGAGACTTCATTGAAATCCCTATTAAGAATTACTCCTCAGGTATGGTTGCAAAGCTAGGATTTTCAGTTGCAACGATAGTCGAACCTGACGTACTGATTCTGGATGAGGTATTGTCCGTTGGAGACGTAAAATTCCAGAAAAAAAGTGGTGACAAGCTCAAGTCAATGATGGGATCAGGCGTAACCGTATTGCTCGTATCCCACGCAACAGATAATATACGTGAATTGTGTACCCGTGCGATATGGCTGGACGAAGGTAAGGTAGTCATGGACGGAGACGTTGACTATGTCTGTGATGCTTACATTGAAGCCGCTAAAAAGGCATCAGAAGAGCAATTGAGCGGTTTGGAACTTCAATAATTCCTATTTTTCAAACTTTTTTTATTTCTTAAATTAATCATTTTTTTAAATTTCATAGATTTTTTTTAAGTTAATAGTTATTTTAATTAATTATAACTAACAAAAAATTATTCATAAGAAATTTATATGTGATTAATTATGAAAGGTATAGTACTTGCTGGTGGTTCTGGAACTCGTTTGTATCCTATTACTAAGGCGGTTTCTAAGCAGTTGTTGCCGTTATATGATAAGCCTATGATTTATTATCCTATTTCTGTATTGATGCTTGCGGGAATTAAGGAGATTTTGATTATTTCCACTCCTAGGGATTTGCCTATGTATAAAGATCTCTTGGGTGACGGCTCTTCTTTGGGCATTAAGTTTGAGTATGCCGTTCAGGAACATCCTAACGGTCTTGCGGAAGCTTTTATTGTTGGTGAAGACTTTATCGGTGATGATAACGTTGCATTGATTTTAGGAGACAATATTTTCCATGGACATCGGTTTACGGAAATTTTGGAAAGGGCTACAGGCCTGGAAGAGGGAGCAGTAATTTTCGGATATTACACTAAAAACCCTGAGGCTTTTGGTGTTGTTGAGTTTGATGATGAATGGAATGTTTTATCTGTTGAAGAAAAGCCGGAGCATCCTAAATCCAATTATATCGTACCGGGATTGTATTTCTATGACAATGATGTAATTGAAATAGCTAAAAACGTAGAGCCTTCCGATAGGGGTGAAGTTGAAATCACTTCCGTTAACGAAGAGTATTTAAATCGTGGAAAGCTTAAAGTAGAGCTATTGGGTCGTGGAATGGCATGGCTTGATACAGGAACTCATGCGGGGCTTCTGGAAGCAGCCAACTTCATTGAAACAGTTCAAAAAAGGCAAAGCCTATACATCGCATGTTTAGAGGAAATCGCATATAATAAAGGTTATATTGATGATGAACAGCTTTTAAAGACTGCTGAAGAGCTTAAAAAGACTGATTATGGTCAATATTTATTCAATTTGGTTAAGGAGGATTAGATATTTATGGGTCAATTTAAATTCACAGAAACTCCTATTGAAGGCATGTTTTTAGTAGAACCTGCCGTTTTTGGTGACAACAGGGGTTTTTTCATGGAAACTTATAATGAAAACGATTTCAAACAAGCCGGTTATGATTTGACTTTTGTTCAGGACAATCAGTCAATGTCAACAAAAGGGGTACTTAGAGGTTTGCATTTGCAGCTGAAGTATCCTCAAGGCAAACTTGTCCGTGTGATTAGGGGAGAAGTCTTTGATGTTGGCGTTGATTTAAGAGCGGATTCTCCTACATATGGTGAATGGTTTGGAGCAGTTTTATCTGAAGAAAACAAAAAACAGCTCTTTATTCCTCCTTGCTTTGCTCACGGTTTTGTCGTATTATCCGATGAGGCTGAGTTCGTTTATAAATGCACAGAATTTTATCACGGCGAAGATGAAGGCGGAGTCATCTGGAACGATCCCGACATTGGAATAGAATGGCCAATCGATGACATTGACGAATTGATATTTTCCGATAAGGATAAAGAATGGCCAACTCTAGCCGAATCACAAATTAAATACTAAAAGGTGGAGAAAATAATGAGCAAGATTTTAGTTACTGGTGGAGCAGGCTTCATAGGAAGCAATTTCGTCAAATACATGCTGGACAAGTATTCCGATTATGAAATTATCAACTTGGATGCTTTAACTTATTGCGGAAACCTTGAAAACCTGAAAGACATCGAAGACATGGATAATTATACTTTCATTAAGGGAGATATTCGTGACAAAGAATTGGTTGACGATATCGTCTCAAAAGTGGATTATGTCATTAACTTTGCTGCTGAAAGCCATGTCGACAGAAGCATAACTGATCCGGAAATCTTTATTAAGTCCAATGTTTTGGGAACTCAGGTATTGTTAAATGCAGCCAAGGAGTTTGGAGTTGAAAAATATATTCAGATTTCAACCGATGAGGTTTACGGCACTTTAGGAGAAACTGGTTATTTCTCAGAAACCACTCCACTACAGCCTAACAGTCCTTATTCAGCTTCCAAAGCCGGAGGAGACTTAATTACTAGGGCTTACTTTGAGACTTTTGATTTGCCGGTTAACATCACGAGATGTTCCAACAATTACGGTCCTTATCAGTTTCCGGAAAAATTAATACCTTTAATGATTTCCAATGCCCTGGAAGATAAGAAATTGCCGATTTACGGTGACGGTAAAAACATCCGTGACTGGCTTCACGTATACGATCACTGCCAGGCAATTGATTTGGTATTGCATGAAGGAAAGCTCGGTGAAGTATACAACATCGGCGGTCACAACGAAAGGCAAAACATTCAAATCGTCAAATTAATTCTAGAGGCTTTGGGAAAGGACGAGTCATTAATAGAGTTTGTCGCAGACAGATTAGGTCACGACAGACGTTACGCAATTGACGCTGATAAAATACGAAATGAACTTGGCTGGGAGCCTAAATATACTTTCGAAACGGGTATCAAGGAAACCATTCAGTGGTATCTTGACAATCAGGACTGGATGGATCAGGTAAAAAGCGGAGAATACCAGCAATACTACGAAAAGATGTATTCCAATAGGTGAAAAGAATGGGCATAAAGATTTCAGTGGTTTTACCGGTTTATAACGTTGCAAATTATCTTAGAAAATGTCTTGACAGCTTAGTTAATCAGACGTTTAAGGATTTTGAGGTAATATGCGTTAATGACGGGTCTACTGATTTATCTTTAAGTATCCTAGAAGGCTATTCACTTAGTGATTCAAGATTTAAAATAATTACTCAGGAAAATCAGGGCTTGAGTGGAGCCAGAAACACGGGAATCGAGCAAGTCGAAGGGGAATACGTTCTTTTCGTCGATTCTGATGACTGGCTTGAAGAAAATGCTTTGGAAGTATTGTATGAACATGTAAAGGGCTTCAGCTCAGACATTACAATGTTCAAGTTCAAGTATTACAATGAAAATACGGAAGAATATAGCGAAGGGCCTTTTACAAATCTGGAAGTAATTGATCCTTCTTTTTTCACAGGTAATTTTTATTATATGGATGTTATTGATATAATTTTTAAAATATCACATGCTCCTTTCAATAAACTCTATAAAACATCTTTTTTAAAGGAAAATGATGCCAAATTCCTATACGGTTCCTATTATGAGGATTTAGAGTTCTTTTATAAGGTATTTTTAAAGGCCAAAAAAGTGTCTGTTCTGCCGGAATACCTTTATTATTATCGCATCAGGGACCAGTCAATATCAACAAGCGGGGATGAAGGCTCATTTGACATATTCAACATACTGGAGACAACCAAGCAGCATTTCCTTGATGCAAAAGTTTACAATCAGATTAAGCAGGACTGGCTGATGTTCGTTATCGTTAATTTAAAGTATGTTTATTTAAGACTGAAAGAAGAGTTAAAAAATCAGTTCATAGATGTTATGAAAGAAAAATATTATGATTATGCATTGAATGAAGTAGTATACAGTGAAAAGTGGCATTATGAAGACAGGGCCTTTCATGAATCAATAATGATGGCCGATAACTATAAGGAATTTGATTTGAATTATGAAAGGGTATGCAATGAGATTTTAGCCAAGCATTATGAAACCCTGTCCAATGAATATAAAAAGCAGATTGACGAGCTGACAGCTCAAAACAATCAATTAAGAGAAGAATTGGGAAATGCTTCAGTCAAGAATAAATTTAAAAAAATAGTGAAATTATGAATCCTCAATTAAGCGTTATCATTCCGGTTTACAATGGAGAAAAATATCTCAGGCAATGTTTAGATTCAATTGTCGCTCAAAGCATTGGCATTGACAATATTGAAGTGATTATAGTTAATGACAACTCCTCAGATAACAGTTTATCAATCATCAATGAATATGCATCAAAATACGATACTTTCAGGGTGATTTCCAATGAAAGCAACCTCGGCGCAGGCGAGTCAAGAAACATCGCCATTAATGAGGTCAAAACGGACTACCTGACATTCATTGACTGCGATGACTTCATATCTCCAAATGCCTATGAAGATTCATTATTGAAAATAAGTGAAAATGATGCTGACTTGCTCGTTTTCAACTGGGAGACATATACGGGAAGCGACTATGTGGAGCCGATTAACATACACCAGCCGAATACTGATGAGAACGTGCTTTTAAATTCACTTGAAGACAATCCCAAATTAATATTTTCAACGGCTTCATGGAATAAGATATATCACAAAAGTCTATACAAATTCCTGAAGTTCTCAGGAGGTTTGTACGATGACAATCTTGCCGTTGTAAGCGCCATAATTAACGCTTCCAGAATATTTTTATCAAAGGATGCGACTTACTTTTACAGAAAGAATTTAACATCAACCACGGAAAACATCACTCCGCAGCATGGGCTGGACTTGTCTGAGTCAATCCGTGAATTGTACGACCTGAAAAATAAATTCGTTAACCTGTTAAACGTCAAGTTCATTAATGACGTTCTATTCTGGGTTTATTATTATGACTGGGCAATCGAAGATGAGATTTCCGTAATTTCAAAGCTCAAGGAATGTGCCTACAACGTTTCAGATAATGATTTGGATTATTTCAGGACGCTATATCCTGACTATGAAGTTTATTACAAGGATGACTGTTTAAACTTAAGCAGTTATGACAGCGAAACCTTCCTGGCCAAATACAAGTATTTCAATCGCCGTTTGCCTAAAGTGAAGACTTTTGCAAGCTTATATGTCGATGAGGGAAACGGCTTCAGTGAAGATTCAAGATTATTCATGGATTATGTTCCCAAAATCAGAAATAACGTATTGACATTTGATTTAAGCGCATTTGACAATATCGTTAATATTCGTTTTGACCCGCTTGAAGGGGCATTCATCAAATCAAAAATCAACAATGTCGAGGTATTGCAGGCAAACTGCATAAACTCAATAGATGATGAGTTGCAGATTTTTTCGAACTTGGATCCCAATTATATTTTAAATTGTGAAGTTAATAATGAATTAACAATAGATTTTGACCTCTATTTCCTGAACAACGATGAAATAGCAGGTCTATTCAATTTAAAAGATAATATTATCAATGAAAAAAATAATATTATAAATGAGATTAACAAAGACACTAAGAAAAGCAGATTCAATTTTTTAAAGTAGGTTAACTTATGGTAACGTTTAAGGATTTCTTAATAAAATCAAAATTCAATGTCAAAAAGGCAAAGCTTTATGAAGAAAGCTATGATAAGATAATGGAGTCAGGTCTCTTTGATAAACAGTATTATCTCAAGGCTTATCCTCACGTTGAAAAGGCAGGAATGGATCCTCTTTTCCATTATCTATTCTATGGAGCAAGCGAATTTAAGAGTCCTTCACCAACATTCAATCTAAAGAAATATCTGCAGGATTATCCGGAAGTTACAAAAAACAATCTGAACCCTCTGATTCACTACATAGACAATGGACATGAAGGATTTAGGATGGATAAGAATCCCTTTGCCTTGAGAAGAGAAAAGATTATAGATACAAATAAGTTATTCCTGTCCAATTACGAATTTGAAACGGAACCTCTCGTTTCCATTATCATTCTTACAAGAAACGGCATTAATCATTTAAAACGTTTATTTAAAGACTTTGATGAAAAGACCAACTATTCGAATTATGAAATAATCGTCGTCGACAATGCCTCAGGCGACGAATCCGTAAGTTTTTTGAAGTCACTGGACTTGCCTATTACGGTAATTGAAAATACAGAAAACGTCAGTTTTTCAAAAGGAAATAATGACGCTGCCAAAGTGGCAAACGGAGAATACCTGCTTTTGCTGAACAATGATATTGAGCCTACATACGGCTGGCTGAACGAGCTTGTAGGATGCATGCTTGAAAACGACAATGTGGGTTCAGTCGGAGCCAAACTGATATTTCCGTACTATGAAGACATGAATAATCAGCCCAAGTCGTTTACCATTCAGCATGCGGGCGTAAAATTTAGAGAAGAAAGAACTCCCTATATTTACGGTCCCTATCATGAGCACATGTTTTCGACCATGATATTTTCAAGCGACGTAAACCACCAAAAGGAAGTCATTTCCAATACCGCAGCATGCCTTTTGGTTCCTAAAGAGCTTTATCTGGAGCTTGATGGGCTTGATGAAGGATATTTCTACGGTTATGAGGACATCGATTTCGCATTTAAATTATACAAAAACGGTTACAAATCCATTTTCAATCCATTTGCATTATTGTTCCACCACGAATCAGCAACCCGTGTTGAAGACGTTGCGGAAAAAAACAGGCTGAATTATCAAAACATAATGCATTTCTATGATAAATGGGGAGATTTCATTTTTAAGGAGATCTTAACAGAAAAACTCAACAACGAGAATTTCTTCACCAACAAGAAACTTGATTTCTGTATCGTTTCCAAAAACGATGAATTTATAACTAAATTGGTGAAAGATTTAAACAATATGGGCTTCAACGTCAAAATAGTTCCCTGCCTGAAGGATTGGGACATTGGAGACCACTGCGACATATTAATATCCAACGATAAGAATTATGACGTTGAAAAATTAATCTGCAGATTGAACCTAATCAAGGTATTGATTTCTTCCGATGAAGATTCAAGATATGATATCTGCCTGGAAAAATCAGATAATTACGCTGATGACTTGTTAAAAGCTATTAAAGAGAAATATTTGTGATATTATGGGTTATGATGAAATTTACGAAACTTATCAAGAGCTTTCAGAGGAGCACGTTAACAGGGATTTATTCAATCATTCAACACAGTCCGCTGAAGAAACAATTGAAGACATTAAAAATAACAAGATAGCTATTTACACGGCCTTTACAGGTGATTATGACACTTTAAAGCATCCTGAAGTAATAGATGAAAACTGTGATTACATATGCTTCACTGATAACCCTGAATTAACCTCAGACCTTTGGAAAATAATCCCTATGGAGGATTCCATTCTTGACAACAACAGAAAGGCCAAGCAGTATAAGTTACTCCCTCACAAATACCTTAAAGATTACAAATACAGTTTCTGGCTAGATGGAACCTTTAAAATCAAGGGAAGCATCCGCGAATACATCTATAAATACATCAAGGCCAATTCGCAAATGCTGGTTGTGGTCCATACCGAAAGGGACTGCGTTTATGAGGAATATAAGGCTTCCAAAATCATTCCGCGCTATCCGAGAGCCGTAATGGAAGAGCAGATTGAATTTTATCGTTCCCAGGGCTTCCCTGAACATTACGGTTTAGGTGTTATGGGTGCGCTTTTCCGCCAGCACAACCATCCGGATGTCATTAAGGTAATGGAAGACTGGTGGGATGAAAACATCAAGTATACAAATCAGGACCAGCTCAGTTTTGCATATGTGGCCTGGAAAAATGATTTCCATCCTTCCGTCAGCCGTGTTTATTACTGGGACAACGAATACTGGGCAAAGGAAGCTGGAGATTATCATCATAAGGTCATTTTCACCACTCCGATTACCAGTGACAACTTAAGGGCTAAAATCGGCGTTGAAGTCGAGAATATGGAGCTGGGCGATAGCATTGACTTGTCCCGAGAAGAGCTCTATCTGCTTGTAAATGACGTAAAGGGAATGGCAGGCTACAGAATAGATACCGCCGGCAGAATAGGATATCTTCAAAATGAATACAATGAATTTATGGGCTCAAATTCCTTGAAATTAACGAAGCCTTTAAGGGTTGCAGGAGATTTGGCACGTAAGGTAAAGCACAGCCATTACTTGAAATCCCTTAAAAACTCAAACGTTAATGCAACCGTAGAATTGGAAGAGTATTCGGCCATTAAGAATTTGGGCATTATTAATGAGTCAAACTATGCTCACATACATCCGTGTCTTGACCCTATATTACATTTCATTGAAGAGGGCTCAAAAACGGATTCAATTGACGATAAAATGAAGTATGTTGACCCGATTTTTGATTTATACTATTATATCACTGTTAATGATGTCAGAGATGAGGATCCGATTCTCCATTATCTCAGAAAAGGAATTCACATGAAATTAAGGTTCAACAGGAAATATCCTAATTTCGTAGATAATATAACTGAAAATTTACATCTTCAACTTGATAATTTCGCCACTGACCGCATTAAGAAGGAATTGGATTCAAACAGGTATATAACCGATTCCAAGGTATTGATTGATTATATTGTCACTACAAAGGAATTCAAAACCGATACCATTAAGGTAGGTGTATTTTTAGAGGATAATTTTGACAATATGAATGCCTGTCCTTTCATAAGAATCCATACTCCATTTTCAAAGCTTTCCGAAAGCGGAGACTATCATTTCTTTATCTATGGTCAGGAAATTATGCCCCTTTTGGACATCGATAACATGATTAATGCCCATATATTTGATGTTATTGTCGTTCAAAGGGTTAATCCATTTTCAAATCAAATATTAAAGAAGGCAAAGAAGCATAACATTAAAATAGTTTACGAAGCCGACGATGATTTCCTAAATATAGATCCTGAAAATCCTTCTTACCATTATATCATAAACAATTTCAATAACATTAAAAAGCTCGTAACCAATTCTGAACAGATTGTCGTAAGTACTAATGGTCTGAAGGAACGTTTCAACAAAATGGATCTCGATAATGTTGAAGTAATCAAAAACTATTACGTTAACGATTCACTTCCGCTAAAGGCATTTAAATTCAGAGGAAACGAATTCATTAAAATAGGATATTTCGGAACATTAACTCATGGTGACGATATTGAGCTGGTTCGCAATGTAATCTTAAGGTTAAAGGAAATTTTTTCCAAAAAGGGAATAACCGTATTGTTTGAAATAGCGGGAGCATCCCTGGATGAAAATTCAGACTGGTTCAATATTATAAAAATCCCTTATTATCCGATGTCAATGCATACATTTTACGATTGGCTGGGAAAACATTCTGAATGGGACATTGGTATCATTCCATTGGTCAACACGGATTTCAATAGCTGTAAAAGCGAGCTTAAATACATAGAATTTGCAGCTTTGGGTATTCCTGTCGTTGCAAGTAATGTTGAGGCTTATAACAGGTCCATTAAAGATGGGGTAAACGGATATTTGGCAAGCAATGAAGATGAATGGGTGGATAAAATGTCTTTATTAATTGAGGATCCGGTATTGAGAAACGGTTTTGTCAACAATGCCCGTGACGATATTTTAGAGAATTACAATTTAAAATCCCGTGTAAATCAGTGGGATGAGATTTTTAAGGGGTTAATTGAGTAATTGGTTAATTTTTCCTTTAATTACATTTATATAGTAAAAATTATAATAAGATTATCAAAGGAAAAAAATTCCTTTTTAAACCATGGATGAAAATTTCTAATCAATGTCTTATGTGAGTTTTACACATTTTGTGTAATTCTGACATTGATTAACCTTTAAAATTTCTAATTTTTTAAAATAACCTTTCCTTTATATTGTTTATTTTATATTTAAACCATCCTTTTGTTGTTTGAAGCGTAGCAACCTGTTGCCTTTTTTGATTCAGCTCGTTTTCAAGATTATAAATTCTGTTTGTAAAGAGCCGATAATCTCCCATTTGCATATATGCTTCATCAAGGTTTCCGGCCACAATCTGTGTGATAATGCTTTTTATGGCATTGTTTTCAGGGAAAGGTTCATTATTTTCAAGCTTTTCAAATAATGGAATGGATTTTTCAACCAGTGTCTTTTTATCTTCTAAAGAAATTGTTTCGCTTAAGGCAACATCGCTGAGCCAGCAGGACAAGTGCTGGTTGAAAATGGTATCGTAGTATTTGCAGGCATCGTTTTTCTTTAAAACGTCAGCGGTGTATGAATAGCCGTCAATTAACCCGTTCAGGTAATGCATGCCTTTTGAAAGGCTGGTTGATGAGTTGTCTCCAGTTCTTAATCTGAAATTATATACAATATCATTAATAAAGACTATTTTATTTGCATTAATGAAGCTGTCGACCATAAATGTCAGGTCTTCCGCAAATACGCCTTCTGGGAATGTTATTTCATGTTCAAGCAGAAATTCTTTAGGAAAAATCATTCTCCAGATATTGTTAATTGAGAAAAACAGGAGGTTTTCATCGATTGAATTTAAAATGATGTCTTCAGTAATCCAATCTTCGGTAACGAAGTAGTTTTCGCCGAATGACTGGAATTTTCCGATGGCCACATCACTGTTGTTTGCCGTAATTGCGTTGTACAGCTTTTCCACCGTATCCGGCAGATATTTGTCGTCATGATCGATAAACATTATATAATCGGCAGTACTGTTAGCTATTCCAATGTTTCTGGCTCTTCCCGGCGTTCCGGTTTTCTTTCCGGATTCGTATGTTTTAATGTTTTCATATTCTGCGCAATACTTGTCTATAAGCTCCTGGGTTGAGTCCGTTGAGTAATCATCGATTATAATCAGTTCGATATTTTCAAAGCCGAACGTCTGAGCCTTGATTGATTCAATGGTTGAGTCCAGAAATTCAACGCTATTGTAAGATGGAATAATAACAGTTACTTTATATGACATAAATTTATTTTTATGTTAACAGATATAAATAAATTAAGAGTTGAAATCATGCTTTTTTCCAAATCAATAAAAAATAACCCCAAAGCTTACATTGCGCTGAAGTCAAAGGGAAATCCCCAAAAGATTTCCAAATATCAAAAGGCTTATTCAAGGATTAAATCCCTTAAAGTCATTGATGAGGGCGGATATCTGGCGGTTCACAATAATTTAAATGATTTGGACTATATTCTCCATTACCTATACTACGGCATTAATGACCCTTTGGATGTCCAGCAGTCCTATGTCAGCGATGTTTTCAACCTTGATTTCTATAAAAATACTTATGGAAGCGAAAAACCTCTTTTGGACTATGTTACTGACGGTTTCTTTAAGGGCAATTATATTAATGCCCTGGATAACGGCTACATTAATACACTTGAAATGGACCTTTATAAACAGTATTTTTCAAATGAAAAGTCCAAGGTCGAGGATATAGTTTCAACTTCCTTTTACATTCGGGACAAGAAAACCCTGATTCCATACATTCAGCGTGAAAATCCGGTTGACATTGAAAGGATTCGCGTGGGGGTTTTCACCAACGATCCCTTTGAAAATCTGGCGCCATGCCCTTATATCAGGCTTCACGAACTCTTCAGCGAGCTTTCAAAAAGCGGAAAATACACATTTTTCATGTATGGGATGGATTCCTATGCTATGATGAACATCGAAAACATCCTAAGATGCAGGCTGTTTGACGTTGTCGTGGTTCAAAGGATTCTTCCGTTTCTTGATCTTTTGCGTGAAAAGTGCGAGAAACTGGGCATCAGGCTAATTTATGAAACCGATGACGATTTGCTGGGCGTTGAGGAAAACAGCCCTTCATATGAATACGTCAACAGGGTTTCACAGTCTATCATCGATTATATTGACGCATCAGATGTCGTTACCGTTACAACTCCAAGCTTGGCTTCAAAATTCGATGATAAAAAGACTGTCATCATTCCGAATTACTATGTCAATTCAGTTTTTGACATCAAGGATGACGTTAAATCAGAAGGGCCTTTGAAACTTGGCTATTACGGTACCCTTACCCATTCCAAGGATTTGTTTTTAATAAAAAATGTCATTTTGAAACTTAAGGAGAAATACGATTTCGATTTTGAGGTAATCGGCGGATTCAACGCTGCCGACAATGTGGATGAAGACTGGTTTAAAGCGGTCGAACTGCCTCCAAACAATATGGATTTTGAAAATTTCATGCCATGGCTTTCAGATACGATTGACTGGGATATTGCAATTGTTCCGCTTGAAGATTCACCTTTCAATCAATGCAAAAGCGAATTGAAGTTTATTGAACTTGCCGTTTTGGCTGTTCCCGGCGTATATTCCGATATGTGCGTCTACAACTCTGTCATCACTGATGGTGTTGACGGATTTTTGGCTAAAGATGATGAGGAATGGCTTGAAAAAATAGAAAAACTTATTTTAGATAAAGATTTAAGACATCAAATCCGTCAGAATGCTTTAGATAAGGTTTTAAAGGATTATGATATCAAAGACAGAGTTCAATCCTGGGATGAGATTCTTTCAAATTAAGGATAGTTTTATATATTTTTAAATGTTAATAGTATTTAGTAGAAGGATTGTTATTCGGAAGGTATCTTCCGGTCTACTAGGGAAATGGTGATTTGATGTTGGAGGAATATTTGCCGTTTGTTGGATTGATAATATTCGGAAATATTGAAAATTTAGTTTTATCCTCGCAAGGGGTTGTGGCTGGTGTTAATCCAGTGAAATTGGGAATTGCAAGTTTTTTAGCAGTGGCTATGTGGTTAACTATCGGAACCTTTGGAACTCAAATTGCTTTGCCATATGTGGATTTTATTGATTTTGCCGGTGGATTGATTATTTTTGTTTTAGGCGCTCAGGCGATGCTTGAATCCATTAGGGGTGAATAAAATGGGCAGCGAACTGAAGCAATTCATAGGATTGATTGTTTTTGGAAACATTGAAAATCTTATTTTAGCCGCTCAGGGAGTAGGCGCCGGTGTCAATCCTGTAGGTTTGGCATGTTTAAGTTTTATAGCTGTTTTCTGCTGGCTTTTAATAGGTACCATGGGTACAAAGGCTGCTATTAAATATGCACGTCACATTAATTTCATAGGTGGACTTGCCATATTCATTTTAGGTCTTCAGGCAATGATTCAATCAATTCCTGGAATAATGTCATTTTTCCATTAGAATTCTTTTTAGAAAAGTATTTCCCTTTTCTAATCTGACTTATTTTTTAGATATATTTAATTAATATCAAAAAGATATTAAATATTAAATTATAATTTGTTTTGCTGATTTTTATGAATGAAAATGTGGATCCCTATGAAGTAATAAGAACTAGATATGAATCTAATGTTAACAGTTTCATTTTAAGCGACTTGTTTCAGCCTACGCTTGAAGTTGATGAAGAACTGATTAATGACATTGAAAATAATGAGCTTGTCATATACACGGCATTCACGGGCGATTACGATTCCCTTAAAGAACCGGAATTCATCGACAAGGATGCAAGATATGTGTGTTTCACTCAAAATCCCGATTTAAAGTCTGACACTTGGGAAATTATTCAGATGGAAGATTCCACATTGGACGACAACAGGATAGCAAAGCAATACAAAGTCTTTCCAAACAGGTATTTCCCGGATTTCAAGTACAGCTTCTGGCTTGACGGAACCTTCAAAATCAAGGGAAGCATTCGCGAATATGTCTCTAAATACATCAACTCCTCCATGCTGACAGTTGTCCATCCGGAACGTGACTGCATATTTGACGAAGCGGCTGCGTCAATGCATTTTCCCCGCTATTCTAATTACACAATGTCAAAGCAGGTTGAAAAGTACAGAAATGAGGGAATGCCCCTTCATTACGGACTGCCTGTGCTTGGAGCGCTGTTCAGAAAGCATGATGATCCCGAAATCGTTTCATTAATGGATCAGTGGTGGAAGGAGATTATCATATTTACAAACCAGGATCAGCTGAGCTTTTCATATCTGATGTGGAAGAACAATTTCCATCCTTCAGTTGCGCCTGTATACTATTGGATTAATGAATACTGGACCAAGGAAGGCGAATATCATCATAACGTCGAACTGGAAGACTACATTACAAGCAGAAATCTGATTAAGTCCCTGGAAGGCAATATTCAGGAGAAAAATACTCTCTCAAAAGAGGAAATCACTTTGCTTTTCAATGATATCGATGCGCTAAGGGATGAGGCCGAGGCTTTAAACCAAATCAGAAATCACTGGGACAGGCAAATTACGGACATTCAAAATTCAACATCCTGGAAATTGACCAGTAAACTCCGAAGCATGAAAAACAAGGGTGATTGAATGGGAAAAAATATTTTTAAATTGCTGTCTTCCTCCAAATTTGATTACAAGTCTTCCATAATGCACCGCAAATATTATGATGAAATCGTCAAATCAGGATTGTTCGACGCTGAATTCTACTCAAATACATACAGTGACGTTTCAGGAGACGAATTAACTCATTACTTATCAAAAGGTCATAAGCAGGGCAAATTGCCTTCACTGGAATTTGATACGGACTCCTATTTAAGGGCATACAATGACGTTGGATATTCAGGAGTCAATCCCGTACTGCATTACGTTGCCTACGGCAAGAAAGAAGGCAGATATTACCAGCCTGCTTACTGTGTCCGAAGAAAAAAGGAGATTTGCGAAACCAACCTTGCATTTTTATCCAATTACGAGTTCGATGAGGAACCTTTGGTATCAATCATTATCCTAAACAGAAACGGAATCGGCCATTTAAGACGTTTATTCAAGGATTTTGATGATAAAACCAATTATTCAAACTACGAAATCATAGTGGTCGACAATGCATCCACGGACGACTCCGTCAGCTATCTTAAATCCCTGGACTTGCCAATTCGAATTATCGAAAACGACATTAACGTCAGCTTTTCAAAAGGAAACAATGACGCAGCCAAAATAGCCAACGGCCGATATCTGCTTTTGCTGAATAATGACATCGAGCCTACATACGGCTGGTTAAACGAATTAGTAGGAACGATGTATTACAATGACGATGTGGCTTCCGTAGGAGCTAAACTTGTTTTCCCTTATTATTTCAATTCAAACAGACATTTATCATATAAAATACAGCACAGCGGTGATATTTTCGCTGAAAGGATGTCTCCATGCTGTTTGTATGCAATCAACAAGTCAGATTCAAGGTTGGATATATTCGATTCTTTACTGACCTGCAATAAACGGTGCGTTGCGGTAACGGGAGCCGTTAACCTGATAGACAAAAAAGTATTCGATGAGCTTAACGGCCTGGATGAAGACTACGTTTACGGACTTGAAGACGTTGATTTCTGCCTGAAGCTGCACAAAAAAGGCTGCAGGATTTTATTGGCCGGAAACGCATTATTGTTCCATCATGAATCAAGTACCAGAGTTAAAAGCGAAAGCTATTTTGAAAATGATAAGCATAACTATGAAGTCTTCTGGAACAAATGGGGTCAGTACCTCTCCAGGGAAATGCTTCTTGATAAGCTTCACTCCACAGGCTTTTTCACTGAAAAGCATCTTAAAATAACGATTATCGATGAGAAAGGTTCTTCCAATAAAGAATTAATTTCAGACATTTCAAAAAAATTCAACGAACATGACTTTACTGTTGAATTGATAGCGGATATGGAAAACAACTACATAGGAAACTCTTCCGACATTCTGATTTCATTTACCGACAAATACGACTTGAACAATATCATTTCTCGTGATGATATCGTAAAGGTCATAGTAAACGATTCCGATTTGAAAACGGATGATTATGATATTTCAGTTTCATTTAATGGGCAGGAATCAAATTCCTTGCACAGTATCGTTATAGAAAATGATTTCGCCGAGGAATTCTTAGAAAAGCTTGAAAAAATAATATTGGATGATTATGAGTTTTAAAAATAAACTGTTTGCCAAATTTCCAAAAAAGTATATTTCCTATAAAATCAAGGATAAAAAATATGCTCAAGAAATTATGGATGCTTACGACGCCATCCGTGAAAATAATTTGTTTGACGACGACTTTTACTTGAAAAAGTATCCCAAAGTCAAATCCTCCAAAATGGACCCTTTGCTTCATTACCTTTTTTTCGGATTTGGGGAAGGAAAAAAGCCAAACGACACCTTTGACGGCGTTTTTTACAAGAATCATTACAGTGACGTTAACATCAATCCTTTAGCCCATTACGCATTATATGGAATGAAGGAAAACAGACTATATAAAGTTGAAAACAGGGATTTAAGCGAGTATTGCGATGAAAACACTAAAAATATTCTCTTTGTACTTCACGAAAAGATAGGAACAATCGGCGGGACGGGCTTTTTCAACATGGATATTATCGATCACCTTCCGGATGACTACAGCACCTTCATATTGACTTCAGACGGCGAGGACGTTGAACTGTGGAAGGTTATGGACCATCTCGAAAAGATTGCAAACTATAATGTTGGCTTCGATACGGATTATTCCATAATAGACAACGACGGAAATGTCATCACCGATGGCAATTTTGACGAGCTGTTTTTCAGTCAGGATTTGGCTATCATTTACTCAAACATCCTTTCAAAATTAGACATAACTTTGGTTCATATTAATCATTTAATTAATCATAGTTTCGATTTAATTAAACACATCGATGAAAAATCAATTCCATTTTTGGTTAATCTACATGACTTCTATTATATTTGCCCATCTATTCATTTAGTCGATGGCAATTGTCAATACTGCAATTTCAAATGCGATGGATGCGGTGGCATTTCAAAGGATGAAAGCTTAACTAACGATAAAATACTTAATGAATGGCGTAAATTAACTGAAATGGTGTTAACAAAGTCATGTGCAAACATCGCCCCTACCCAAAGCGTAATCGACATTTATCATGAGATTTTCCCTGATCTGGATAATTTCAAGGTCATCGAGCACGGCGTGCACATTAACAAATCCGGCTTCACTCCCGAGCTGACTTCAAATCCAATCAGGATTCTTGTTCCCGGCCATGTATCTCCGCATAAAGGCTCTCTTTTAATAAAAGAACTTAAGGAAATGGACAGGAAAAATAACCTGGAGCTGCATTTTCTTGGAACAACGATTCCAAACCTTAACAGCTATGGTATAAACCATGGAAAATATGAAAGAAGTGATTTCAACAATCTGGTCAGCCAAATAAAGCCTTCATTCTCATTGATACTATCAACATGTCCTGAAACCTATTCATACACATTAACGGAATCATGGATGGCAGGCCTTCCGGTCGTTGCAAGCAATCTGGGCGCATTAAGTCAAAGAATCGCTTCAAGCGGAGGGGGATGGCTGGCCGACTGCACCAATGTTGATAGTGTATATAAGTTAATCATTGATATCAATCAAAACGATTATCAAAACAAGCTTTCAAATATATCCAATATCGAATTTAAAGACGTAGACGAAATGTGTGGTGAATACATTAATTTATACAATAAATTAACAGATTAAAATGTCCGATTATAAGATAACAGTAGTCATTTCTACATATAACACAGGAGATTACCTGAACGAATTTCTCGATTCAATAAAATCCCAAAGCCTGGGCTTTGAAAACATCGAAGTCATTTTTGTCGATGACAAGTCCACAGATGAGGCCACATTGGAGCTATTAAGGGAATTGGACGAATCATATGAAAACGTAAAATCAGTGTTTCTGGATAAAAACTCTGGATTTCCTGGAACGGGAAGAAACACGGGCCTTGATATGGCGAGCGCAGATTACGTAATATTTTCAGACCACGACGACACATACACGCCCAAAGCTTTTGAGGTAATGCTCGATAAGATTGCGGACAACGACACACTGATTTCAAACTTCAATCAGGTATTTACGGACAAAAGCATTCCATTCAAGTCAATATATAAGGATGCGGGTGAAATTATGGTTTCAGACATTTCAGAGGATGAAAACCTTCTGAGAGTTCCTGCAGCCATTTGGACAAGACTCTTCAGAAAGGAATTCCTCATTGAAAACGGCATAAGGTTTTTGGAAGGCATGCTGGCTGAAGACGTTTATGTTGCAACCTATTCATGCCTGAAGGCTAACGGAATAATTTATCTTAATGATTTTTATTCTTATAATTACAAAATAAGAGATAGCAAGCATGACAAGTCAACGATTCATGTAAGAAACAGGAAATATATCGAAGCAATTCTGAACGGTTACTACAGGATTGATGAAATGCTTGTGGATTTAAACGAGACCTCATACGGCAAGACAATCTTTAAAAGCCATCTCACGTCATGGCTCTACACTATAGTCTTATCCAAGCTAAGCGATGAGGACAAAAAGGAATTGTTCATCAGGTCATGGGATATATTTGACAAATATTATTCAAAGGATCCCTATTTCAAAAACAGATACGACAAGCTGGTTAAATTAATATTGAATAAAAGCTTTGATGAGGCCGTTACAGAATCAAACAGATTGGCTAAAACCCAAGGAAATATGAATGACAGAGGCATATTTTCCAGAATAAAAAACAAATTGGCAAGATAATATGGATAAATATAAGGTAAGCGTTGTAGTTCCGACATATAATTCAGGTTTATTCCTAAATACGCTATTCGATTCAATGATGTATCAGAGCATCGGTTTTGAAAATATACAGGTTATTTTCGTCGATGACAATTCTACTGATGAGTATACGTTATATCTGCTTGAACTATTCGATGAAAAATTCAGCAACGTCACCTCAGTCTTATTGGATGATAATGACGGATTTCCGGGCAGGGGACGCAATATCGGATTATCTCTGTCACAGGCAGAATACGTTGTTTTTTCAGACCATGACGATACCTACGTTCCAAACGCCTTTGAAGTAATGTATGAGGCCGCAAAAAAGGAAGATGCCGATGTTGCAATCACAAATTATTTTAAAATCTATCCGGAAAATAAAGTAAGGGTTCAAACCTCTTTCAACGGAGAAAATATTGTTGTCAAGGATTTCACCGAAGATTTGCGTTTATTGGATATAGATCCCGCCATCTGGTGCAAGCTATTCAGAAGACAGTTTCTAGTTGACAATGACATCAGGTTTCTTGAAGCGATGCTTGCGGAGGACATGTACTTCTATATCAAGTCAGTGGTCAAGTCAAAATGCACAGTTTATCTGGATGATTTTTACAGCTATAATTACTTCATTCGTAACATCGAAGGGGATAAGTCAACCATCCACATCAGGAATATGAAATATCTGGGAAAAATGGTTGAAGGTTACTGGAAAATAGATGATTTCATAACGGAGGCAGATTTATCCGAATATTACACAGAAATTTTCAATAAGCACTTCGTATACTGGATAACCAGCCTGATATTGAGTGACGTCAACAAGGATGAAAAACTGGAGTTGATAAAGTCTGTAAATGAGCTTCTGAAAAAGGATGTTGAGGTTTTGCCGGGCTTTAATGAAAGGATTTATTCGACCTTGACCAAACCGATTCTCGAAGACAATTACGAAAAAACCGTTAAGAATCTGAATGCCATCAGGCGATACAGAGGAATTTTAGGGCTGCTGAGTGAAACCTTTTCAAGAAACAGGAGATAATATAAAATGTTTTTTAAGCACAAAGTATTTGGAAAATTATTCAATCTGTTCACCAAATTCCCTATTAATGACAGGTCAGTTTCATTCATAATCGATTCCAACGAATCCTTCAGCGGCAATCTGGAATATATTAAAAAAGAATTCGAAAAGAGAGGAGATTACGAGTATAACTTTTATTATAAGGATAAAATCTCTTTAAATTCCTTCAAGAAGCTTGCAACTTCAAAATACATTTTTTTAAACGACAATTTCTTTCCATTCGCTTTCATGAACTTTAAGGATGAAAGCGAGGTTATTCAGCTGTGGCACGCTCCCGGCGCCTTTAAGAAATTCGGCGGAAGTGTTGAAAACGCTTCAATGCTCAAGTTAATATCAGACAACACTGATTATCTGATTATCACTTCCAGACATATTGAGGACTATTATGCAGAAGCATTTCAGATAGATAAATCAAAAATAAGGCCATTGGGGCTTCCGAGAGCTGACTATTACTTTAAAGACCATGACATTTCAAAGCTGAAAGGGGATTTAATAAAAAAGTATGATTTGAATCCCGATAAGAAAATAATCTTGTACGCTCCAACTTTCAGGGAAACGAGTGAGTTCAACAACGTATTCAATTATCTTGACATTAACAGGTTCAATGAGGAACTCTCAGATGACTATACTCTGCTTTTAAGGCTTCATCCAAAAATCAGGAAGTTTTACGGCGATGATATTTCGGCCGCTTCGGGATATGTCGACTGCAGCGACTATAAAAATGAACAGGAACTAATGTTAATATCTGACATGTTGATAACGGATTATTCATCAATAATGATAGAATTCGCACTTTTAAACAAGCCTATAATATTTTTTGCATATGATTTGGATAATTATTTGGCAAATGAACGTGGATTTTACCTGGATTACAGAAATGATCTTCCGGGGCCTATAGTTTATGATACCGACGAGTTAATTAATGTCGTTAAAGAAGGCGTTGACACTTCAAATTTACAGGCATTTGTTAAAACCCAATTTGATGCAATGGACGGTGAAGCATCCAAAAGGGTAGTTGATTTTGTTTTAAATGAAGGTGGGCAAAATGGATAATTTCAAGATGAGCGTTATAGTTCCGGTTTTCAATGAGGCCGAATATATATCCACGGCACTGGATTCCATCATCAATCAGAATTTCGATTCGTTTGAAGTGATTGTGGTGGATGACGGATCAACGGATGACACCTTAAAAATTGCTGAAGATAAGCTGTCAAGTTCAGGAGTCCCTCACAAAATCATCCATCAGGAAAACGGTGGCGTTAGTTCAGCCAGAAACAGGGCAATCGATGAGTCCAACGGCGAATATATAGTTTTCGTTGATGGGGACGACTATATTTTGACGAGCCATTTATCCGAGCTCTACAATCCGGATCATGACTTTAACCTGATTCAGATGGTTAAAAAGGAAAATGATGATGTTACAACTCCACATTTTTATGATGTAAGCGAGATCGCAACCAGGGATTTCATTGCCCAGGAGCTTGAAATGAAGATACCATTCAATTTCGTTCAGCTATCATACAAAAGAAGCATTATAGTTGAAAACGGCCTTAAATTCCGAATAGACGTTAGCTACGGTGAAGACACGGATTTTGCCCTTAAGGCGCTGAGTTTAGGTAACAACATGGGAATAAGCAATGAGATAACCTATTATTACATTCAGCATGAGGAGTCATTAATAAGCACATCCAAGCTTAAGCGTTTCGATTACATTCCTGTTTTGGAGGATTTGGCTAAATTTTTCGAAAAAAACAATCAGGATGATTTGGCCGGATTAATACACACGTCCAGAATTCCAAAAGCCATTTTTGGAAACATGAACTATTTCTTCTATAAGGATTACGATTTTGACGAGGTAATGGAGAAAATGAAGGAACTGGATTTATTCGATAAACTGGCTCAGTTCAAGGGGGATAAAAAATTTGCCCTTAAAATTAGGTTATTTTTATTAAATCCAAAACTATATTATAAAATGTGGAAAAAATTTAAAAATTCTATAGATTAATATGAAGGTTTCAGTAGTAACGCCAAATTACAATGGGGCGGAATTTCTCAAGAATTATTTTAAATCGCTCAACGAAGACAGTGAATGCATTGGGGAAGTGATAATAGTCGACAACGGATCCGATGATTCCAGTCTGGATTATATTGAAAGCAACAGCTTCAATTTTCCTGTTGTCGTAATCAAAAACGATGAGAATAGGGGTTTTGCTCCTGCAGTAAATCAGGGTATTTTAAAGGCAAAATTCGATTATATATTCTCCCTAAACAATGACACTGAAATCGAAAAAGGCTCAATTAAGGCAATGCTTGATTTAATTGAAGATGAAAAGGTTTTTTCCGTTCAGTCAAAGATGCTTCAATCAGACAACAGAAAATTAATAGACGATGCGGGCGATGAGTATAATATACTTGCATGGACTAAAAAAATCGGCGAAAACCAGCCTTCAGGCAACTTCAATGAAGTTTTTGAAATATTTTCAAGCTGTGCCGGAGCGGCATTATACAAAAAGCAGCTATTGGAAAAAATAGGCCTTTTCGATGACAATTATTTCGCTTACATGGAAGACGTTGACTTGGCAATCAGGGCACAGATTAACGGCTATAAAAATTTGTTGTGTCCCGACGCCATTGTTTATCATATCGGAAGTGCAACAAGCGGCAGCAGGTACAACGAGTTTAAGGTAAAAATCGCTGCCCGAAACAACGTCTGGACGGTTTACAAAAACATTCCTATTCCCTTTAAGATTATAAATTTCATATTTCTATTCATAGGATTTTTCATCAAATACGTTTTCTTTTCAAGGAAAGGATTCGGTTCCCTTTACATGGAAGGAATAAAGGAAGGCCTCAATACAAGATCCAATCTTGAAAAGGTTAATTTCAAAAAATCAAACCTGAAAAATTATTTTCGGCTAGAGTACAAATTAATCATTAATGCATTAAAATTCTTGAAAAAGTGAATTATCATGGACTTATCTATCGTTATAGTTAATTATGGGACGTTTGAATTAACAAAAAATACTGTCGAATCGGTTTTAAAGTATTACTATCCGTTCAGTGTTGAAATTATCGTAGTGGATAATGCTTCTCCGGACGACAGTTTATCAAGGTTAAGGCAATATTTTAATGAGAAGGTAAAATTCATCCCGGCTGAAAAAAATAAAGGTTTTGCTGCAGGAAACAACCTTGCATTAAGGACTGTTGAATCAAAGTACGTTCTGCTTTTAAATTCTGACACGGTAGTTTGGGAAAACACTTTAATGGATATTTATGATTATATGGAGTCTAATCTGGATGTTGGGGCTTGCGGATGCCAGGTGCTTCTGGAAGACAATTCCCTTGATAAGGCATGCAAAAGAAGCTTTCCAAACGTTAAGAACTCATTTTTCAGATTGTTCCATATTCCAACCAAAAGCAAGGATGACAATTATAACCTGAACGATCTGGATGATAATGGGGTTTATGAGATTGATTGCCTAACGGGTGCTTTCATATTCGCGAGAAAGGAAGTCCTAGATAGCATAGGATTGCTTGATGAGACATTTTTCATGTACGGCGAGGACATTGACTTATGCTACCGAATTAAGCAGGACGGATGGAAAATAATTTATTATGGAAAGGATAAGATAACTCATTTCAAGGGAGCAAGCAGTAAAAAACAGAGGCCAAAGCTTATTTATGAGTTTTATAGGGCAATGTATGTCTATTATAAGAAACACCATGCACATGAATCAAATTTTTTAACGAATTGTGTTGTTTATTTAGGGATTGCAGTATTGTGCATTTTGAAACTTTTTTTAAATATTTTTAAAACAAAAAATTAAATATTAAATAAAATTCATATCATTATATTAACTAATTTTCGTGGTAAATGTATGATAAAAGAAAATCAAAGAAAATTCAATCTATTAATGGTTTTGCTTGATGCGGTGGTTATAGTCCTATCCCTGATAGTTTCATGGATATTGAGATTTAAAACTACCCTGTTCGGGCCAATCGGAGGACATCTGCCTCTTCAGTATTATGTATTGTTCCTGGTATTTGCCGTAATTCCAGTTTATTTAATACTTTATTTCTCTTTTGGATTATATAAGCCTCGAAGAACCTATAAAACGATATTTTCTGAAGCTACACAAATAATAAAGGTTAATGTTGTAGCGTTTGTCGTGCTGGTAGCTATATTATTTATTTTAAATCAGCCAGACTTTTCAAGGATAATGCTTTTCCTTTTGGCAATCATCGCTACGGTCTTTGGAATAATCGAGAGATTTATCATAAGGAGCTTCCTTAAAAAGATTCGTTCGGACAATAGGAACTTGAAGCATATTCTAATTGTCGGGGACAATGATTTGGCATTCACCTTCGCACGCAAAATCAGAAACAATCCGTATTTGGGTTTTGATATTAGTGGATTTTTAGGAAGAAGTAATCGTGTTGGAATGGAAATTGAAGGAAGTAAGATAATCGGCGCATTCAAGGACCTTGATAATATTCTGGAAAACAACAGCTTTGACCGTGTCGTTCTTGCAATTCCATTGAAATATTATTATAAGATTGACGAGCTTGTGGAAAGCTGCGAACGTGTTGGAATAAAGGCGGAAATCATTCCGGACTACATTAGATATTTCCCGGCTCAGCCGTCAGTGGACATGATTGAGGACATTCCGATTATTAATATAAGATATGTTCCCTTGGACGATTCGTTCAACAGGTTTGTAAAGTACCTTTCCGACTACATAATATCAATCATTGCAATCGTCATAACTTCTCCAATCATGCTGATAACGGCCATTGCAATTAAGCTGACTTCCAAAGGACCTATCATCTTCAAACAGGAAAGGATAGGCCATCACGGACAGCCCTTTGAAATGTACAAGTTCAGAAGCATGAGAGTCCAGAATGCAAGCGACGAGGTATCGGAATGGACTACAAGGGACGATCCGAGAAAAACAAGGGTTGGAGACATTATCAGAAAAACCAGTATTGACGAGCTGCCTCAATTCTTCAATGTGCTTAAAGGTCAAATGAGCGTTGTCGGCCCAAGACCCGAAAGGCCTTATTTTGTCGATGAGTTCAGAAAGGAAATTCCAAAGTATATGGTCAAGCATCAGGTCAGGCCAGGCATAACCGGATGGGCTCAAATCCATGGCTGCAGAGGAGATACCTCTATCAGAAAACGTATAGAATATGATATCGAGTACGTAGAAAACTGGCACATGGGTTTGGACTTAGGCATAATGATTAAAACAATCGTTAAGAAAAATCCTAATGCATATTAATAATCACCACATTTTTCAATCGAAAATTGTATTTTAAGCGATTTTTATCCTTTTAATTTTTGCCGATTACTTATCACACGCTCTTTCTAAGAGTTTATATATTGATAATTTTAAATTAATAATTAACTTTCCAATGAGGGGTTTGGTATGGATAAAGAAATTTTAGAAGAATATAATAAAGTCAAAGATTTACTCTCAGAAGAAGAATTTTTAGCTGAAATGGAAGAAATACGCCCAAACTTCAGTGATTTGCCTTTTATTAAAGAAGTGGACTTAGCCGCTGAAGTAGTTAAAAATCATATCGGTGCTGAAAACATTTCATTAACTGAAAATTCTGAAGATAATGCAGATGAAAATAATGATGATTCCTCTTTTGAAGAAGTTGTAATGACAGAGGAACTTTTGGAAAAATATAATCAGGTCAAAGAGTTTCTAAGCGAAGATGAATTCCTTGAAAAAATGAATCAGCTTAAAAGGGAAAATTCCGAAGTTTCATTCATGAATGAAGAGACCTTTGCTGATCAGATTATCGCATCATACGTCAAAAAGGAAAACGAGCTTTTAACCGAGAAGGAAGAATATTCAAGCGATAGCATTGGTCTGCTTGAAGACGGCGATAAGGAAAAATCATTTACAGGAATTGTAACGTCAATCAGCAATCCTAGATCATTCAAGACACGCAAAGGAAACTCCGGTAAGGTCTGCAATGTTGAAGTTGAAGACAAAACCGGAAAGATACGTGTAGTATTATGGACCGAAAACATAAAGCATCTCAAAAACATCTCCGAAGGAGACATTGTTCAGGTCGCAGGAGTTGACATCAAGGACGGATATTCCGGTCTGGAAGCTCAAATGAGACCAAGATCAGTATTCAAACTTGCACCTGACGCTGACCCTGCCGATTATCCTGAATATCACGAGGATATTACTCCAATCAGTGAAGTTCAAGCCGATACTAAAGTAAATATTATAGCAAGAATTACAAGAATCCCTGCAATCAGGTCATATAATAAGAACGGCAAGGATGGAAAGGTAGCTTCACTTGAACTTCAGGATGCTTCCGGAAATATTTCTTATACCTTATGGAACAACAACGTTGACTTAATCAAGTCCCTTGAACTGAACGACGGAGATACCGTCAAGATTCTTCAGGCTCAGGTAAGGGAAAGAAACGGCGAAAAATCCCTGACCCACTGGGATGGAAGAATTATCAAGGGGGACTATGACGTTCCTGAATTTGATTTTGAATTGTCAGATATCGGCGATTTGGATGAGGATGACAGTGACGTATCCATCATCGGAGTAGTCACTAAAATCCAGGATGTTAAAAAGTTCGTCAGGAAATCAGACCAAAGTGAAGGTCAGCTGAGAAACTTCCACTTAACCGATGACACCGGCTCCATTAGAGTTACCCTTTGGGGAGACAGTGCGGATATAGATATTAATAAGGGAGATGTCGTCAAATTGATTGGCGGAAACGTAATTTATGATGAATACACCGCAGAAGGTCATTCCATTAATACCAATTTCTCAACGCAGATAACTGTCAATCCTAAAAACCTGTCTGATGAGCAATTGACCGCATTCGATGCCATTAAGGAAAAATTACAGCCAGTTTCAATCGAACAGGTCGCATTAAGCGATGAGGAAAACGTTGATTATGATGTTATGGGTAGAATAATGTCTGTAGGAGACGTCAGAACTTTTGAAAGGGCAGATGACGGTAGTGAAGGCCGTGTCCGCTCAGCATTGTTCTCTGACGGAACTGAAGTTATTCAGCTGTCATTATGGGACGAAAAGACCCAGGAAGATCTTGAAGTCTCAGCCGCATATCTCATTGAAAACGCAAGAGTAAAATTCACAATGGACAGCATCGGCTTAAATATAGGCGGTTCTTCAAGGATAATTAAATTATCAGAAGAGGATGCCAAGTTCCTGCCTTCATTCGAATCATTGGAAAAAATGATTTATGAATATCGTGAAATTTCAGAATTGGACGAATATGATGAAAACGTTTTCGTTGTAGGCAGAATATTTGAAGTCTTTGATGTTCGTGAACTGGAAAGAGATGACGGCAGCAAATACCTGCTCAGAAATATTGAAATTGCAGACAACTCTCAAGCCATTAGAGTTTCTTTATGGGGTGAAAATGCTAAAAGAGAATTTGATGTTGGAGAACCTATTAAAATTCAAAATCCTAGAGTGGATTTATACAACGACCAGTTAACCCTAAATGTTGGAGGATCTACAGCCATTGTAAAACCTAGTGATGATGAATTAATGAAACTTCCTTCTTATGAAGAACTTAAGGAAGCCATTTACGTTCCAAAAGACATTGAAGCGATTGAGGACAATGACGTTAATGTACGCATAACCGGTACCCTTGAAGACTTAAACCCGGACCGTTTGCTCCTGAGGAAATGTCCTGACTGCGGAAACTCCTTAGGCGACGCTGAAATCGAAGGCGAAACCACTTGCCAATATTGCGGTTCCGAATTCGAAGAAGCAAACGTCACATTAATGATTCCTGCAACAATAAGGGATGACACTGATGAAATAGGCCTCACTTTCTTCGATAAATTGGTTGAAGAGCTCCTTGAAATGCCTAAAGATGAAATCGTCAACATTGTCAGTGATGATCCTGGAGCTTTAGATGGCAGAATTGAAGATTTAGAAGGTTTAACTGTTGAAATTATTGCTAACGTTAGTTATGATGAATATAATGAGACTAGAAAACTCAACCCAAGAAAAATTTTACAAAAATATTATTAGATTAAGGATGGATTATTATGGTGGAATTAGAAGATTTACCAAGTGTTGGTGAAAAAACAGCAGAAAAATTAAGAGACGCAGGTTTTGCAGATATGATGAGATTGGCTACTGCCACTCCTAAAGAATTATCAGTTAAAGCAGAAATCGGTGAAGGCGTTGCTGAAAAGGTAATTGAAGCTGCACGTAAAGCTGAAAACATTGATTTTGAAACTGCTTACGATGTTTTGGAAAGAAGAAAAGAAGTTGGCCACATATCTGTTGGAAGCAAAGGATTCAACGACTTAATCGCTGGAGGAATCGAAACTCAAGCTATTACTGAAGTATTCGGTGAATTCGGATCAGGTAAAAGTCAGATTTCTCATGAATTGGCTGTAACCGTTCAATTGCCTGTTGAACAAGGCGGTCTTGATGGTGAATGTGTATTCGTTGATACTGAAAACACTTTCCGTCCTGAAAGGATTGAACAAATTGCCAATGCTTTCGAATTGCCTGTTGATGAAGTCTTACAGAAAATCCACGTAGCCCGTGCTTTCAACTCTGCTCACCAAATATTAATGGTTGACAAAATTAATGAGCTTATCCAATCCGGTACAAATGTTAGATTGGTAATCGTCGATTCATTAATGGCTCATTTCAGGGCAGAATACGTTGGAAGGGAGTCTTTAGCTGTAAGGCAACAGAAATTAAACCAGCATTTACATTCACTTCAACAAATTGCCAATACCTATAATGTAGCTGTATTCCTTACCAATCAGGTACAGGCTAAACCGGATTCATTCTTCGGAAGCCCTACTAAGGCTATTGGTGGACATGTATTGGGACACGCTTCCACATACAGGATCTGGCTTAAAAAAGGTCTTGCAGGTAAAAGAATTGCACGTTTAGTGGACAGCCCTCATTTGCCTGAAGGTGAATGTGTATTTAAAATTACTAGTGAAGGTATTGTAGACTAAATATCTTCATAATTTTTTTCTCTTTTTTATCATAATATTGCAAGAATACCCCAACATCTTCTAGGTTGGGGATGAATTGCACAATGGGGGGGGTGTTTTTTTTTATAATGTGTTAGTATTGGTATGCGTTTGTAATAAACGGTTTAAATACGTTTTTGATTATATGAATTATTTTGATTAATTATTTGAGTAGGAATCAACATTCAGTATACAAATTAACTTTTCATTTTTGGCGTTGGTTTATATAAAATAATCGTAGGAAAGTGATTAATCACGATATTTTTTTTTGATTATTTTTTGATGGAATATTTTTTTTTTATTAATAAAATTGGTCAGATTTATCAAGGATTTTTATTGTTAAGGA